>CAZOJA010000531.1:0-1952 GCA_964579955.1 uncultured Veillonellaceae bacterium
CCCTGCAGTTCCTGGGTTCTTTCCGCCACTTTTCCTTCCAACGACTCATTCGCCGCCTGCAGCGCTTCTCTGCTGCGTCGTTGTTCGGTGACGTCCTCGACGATTCCCACGCCCCCTTGAATGCGACCGGCAGCTCCCACCGGAGCAAAAAGGCACCGCACTGGCGTCACTTTTATTGCAGTCTGAGAAGTATAAACTCCTTCAAAGGTGCAGGGATGCCCATCAAGAGCAGTCTGGACAGCCCCTGTCAACTGCTTGTCCGGTAGGCCGAGCATATTGAGACCGACGAGCTTCTTTTGCGACGAACCGATGATCTGGACGAAATAATCATTGCAGGCAGCAATCGCGCCCTGCCGATCAAAGAAGAGCAGTCCCAGGGGAGCATGCTCAAAAATCAGCCGGTACCGCTCTTCGCTATCCCGTAGCGTCTCCTGCACCTGTCTACGTTCGATCGTCAGGGAAACCTGCGCGGCAATAATGGACAGCGTATCGAGATCATCAGGCATCAACGGTTTTTCTTCTTCGGCAACCAGGAACAAAGAGAGGGCGCCAAACGCCTTCCCTGTAGAATCGATTAGCGGCGCACCCGCCCATTTGCTGTAGTTCACCAGCCGCACGAGCACTTCCCCGCTGTCACGCAGCCGGGCCAGCTCCGATGCTGTAATATAGACAGCCCTGCGCTGGCTCATGACGTAATCGGTCAATCCTTTTCCCACCGGCCTTCGCTGCGGAACGGTATGCGTTTCATCCACACAGTAAACGATGTCGAAGTGACCCGCTTGTTCATCAAGCAGGGATATGTAAAAGTTCTTCGCCGGTAGCACGCGCTCCACTAGGTGATGCACGACGCCGTAGAGTTCCTCAAGCGACGGCGCCAGCACCGCAGCTTCGGCGATCTCTTTCAATACCGCCTGCATTTCTGCACTTCGCTGCAATCGCAGCACCGCAACCCTTTGTTTCCGGTGCCGGTCGATCAGCAGCCAGCACAACAGTACAATCACGCCGCTAAGTGCTGCAGCACCGTAAACGTAGTCTTTCTTGTTCGCTTCAAACGGCGCAAGGACATCCTCCGCAGGTAACGCGATCAGGATGAACAACGGATAGCCGGGCATCACCCTATAGGTAAACAGGCGTTCCACGCCATCCGAAACGCCGCGGGCAAGACGCACGCCATACGGACTGATTTGGGCCTGACGCCAGATTTCCCCGCCACGGATATCCTGCCCGCTGTCCCTGCGGTCATGAAACTGGCGAAACCGAATGATTCCATCCATCCCGTTCAGGGAGATAATCGCTCCTGATCCCAGCTGCAACTGATTGTAGAGCTTGGCGAAATAGTCGGTGTCGAGGCTGGCATGAACTACGCCGCCAAAAGATCCGTCCGGCTTATTAATCCGGCGGGTGAGCGGGATCACCATTTTGCCCGACGCTCTGCTGGCAACGGTTTGACCGATATATAAAGAGTCCGTCGCTACTTCGCGCGGCCGCAGAAACCACTCCCGGTCCGCGTAGCTCACCCCTAGCGCCCGGTTGTCCGAACTCACCACAAATACGCCCTGCGCATCGGTGATACCTATTTGGAACCTGGCAGTATCTTTCAACGTCTGCTGCAAGATGGTCGCGACGACGGGATTGGCAACGCCGCCTTTTTCATAGGCCTCTTTGAGGATGACCATGTCGTGGTCTGCTTGGACGATGATGCTGTTCACTTGTTCCTCAAAAGCCTTGGCCAGGTTCATCGCTTCACGTGAAGCTTCCCGCAACGTTCTCTCGCGGTCATTGTTGACATGCTGCCATACAAACAGCCATAAGCCGCTAAGCAGCACGCCGCCCAGAAGCACAACCATCCAGGAATATCTTTTTGTGTCAACACGCACAGAAACCTACCTCCGTCGCGTTCCTCGTCCCTGCCCCAGCGTTGTCGGCGCCTGTTTTTCTTGCCGCATTAAGTC
>CAZOJA010000532.1:0-1949 GCA_964579955.1 uncultured Veillonellaceae bacterium
GCTGCAGTGGTTTCCGCCCTGATTTATCTTTTCCTCGGCATGCAGCACGGCGTGGAAAGCGCCTCTGCCGGCAACATTCCGCTCATCCTCAAAACGCTCGAAGTCCAGTTCAACTTATCGCTGCTGACACTGGTCCCGCCGCTCGTCCTGATGTTTTTTGCCTATCGCCGGATGCCGGCGGTCCCGCTACTGATCATGTGCGTGGGTGTGGGAATCCTGACCGCAGTCCTGCTCCAAGGCGCCGGCGTCAAACCCATCGCCCAGTCGCTGATGGGCGGCTATGCGTCAAAAAGCGGCGTAAAACAAATCGACGCACTGCTGTCACGCGGCGGAATCAGCAGTATCATGGGGACACTGGTTCTGCTCATTTCCGGCGTCGCTTTCGGCGGTGTACTGGAAAAGATGCGCACGCTGGAAGCCCTGATCGACGCGACCCTGCGCTGGGCGCAAACAACAGGCCGGCTGATTCTGTCGGTCATCGTGTCAAGTTATATCATCCTGTTTGGCACCGGCAGCCAGCTGGTCGCCATCATCATCCCCGCTCGCGCTTTTGCCCAGGCGTTCAGAGACCGCAATATCCATCTGCGGGTATTGTCACGCACCTGTGAAGACGTCGGCACGATCGGTTGTCCGTTGATTCCCTGGAGTGTGCACGCTTTCTACATTCTCGGCGTTCTGGGTGTCAGCGCTTACGAGTACGCACCTTATGCCCTGCTTAACTGGATCGTTCCGCTATTCTCCATCGCTTACGGCTATACCGGTTTTGCGGTCTGGAAAACAGACGGTTCCTCCGTGCGTCAAGGCTAAATCTTGGCTTGCCGCACGCCGGAGCCGCTCCAGGTCGCGGACGATGATCCGATGGGTATTGTTTTCCAACACCCCTTGGATGCGTAAACTCTGCAATGCCTGGTTGACAGTCACCCGGTGCAGTCCGAGCAAATTGGCGATTTCTTCTTGGGAAACAGGCAGCGAGGGATATTCCTTCCAGCCTGTTTCTTTTTTGTTGGCATAAAACAGGTAGATCACCTTTGCCACCCTGACCAGCGGCTTCAGAAACGCCTGCTCTTCGGTCTGGGTAGACAAAATATGAATCTTTCGGGCCATGATTGATAGCAGGGCTTTGTTAATCTCCGGATACCTCGGCAAGAGTATTCCAAACAGCACCTCTTTACTGAACCAATAGACCTGACAACGCTCCACCGCCTGAAAATAATAGGCGCAGGGCTTTTCATTCAATAGTGGCGTTTCGCCGAGAACGCAGCCTGACTCCATAAACCAGATGATTTTCTCATGTCCGGCGGCATCGACGGCAACCGTCTTGGCAACGCCACTTTTCAATAATCCCAAAGCTTCCAGCGTTTGTCCCGCTTGAATGATGGTTTCATTTTTCCGGTACTCTCGCATCGTCGCCAGAGACAGCACCGTCTCCCAACAAGCTTCTGTCCCTGTGCGAATCCAGGGAGAAGACAACAGTTCCTGCGCACCGTTCGTCTTGTTACTCATCGATTCAGTTCCCCCAATCGTCCCTGTACAGCCAAACTGCCCCCTGCTCCGCCCCGCCGACGCCGGCCCGGTAAGCCGCCAGAGTTCCTCTTAGCTTGCGCTGCGGTCGTTGCCAGGTTTCTCGTCTCCGTTGCAGTTCTTCCGGCGGCACCCGCAGTTCCAGTTTTTTCTGTTCCAGATCGATCTCGATGATATCGCCGTTTTCCACCAGCGCCAACGGCCCGCCTTCCCATGCTTCCGGGCAGACATGGCCGACGCACGGCCCTCGCGTCGCGCCGGAAAAACGACCGTCGGTCACCATCGCCACCGAAGTGTGCAGCCCCATGCCGACCAGCATCGCGGCTGGAATCGATAGTTCACGCATGCCTGGGCCGCCTTTGGGGCCCTCGTAGCGGATCACCAGCACCGAACCTGGCCTGACTTCGGCGTTCTGCAGATAATCCCGC
>CAZOJA010000533.1:0-1948 GCA_964579955.1 uncultured Veillonellaceae bacterium
CTGCTCTGTCAGTGACGAAAAACTGACACTATTATTTAGTATTATACGTGGTGACGGTGAAAATGGCAACACGCACCATGTGCCGAACTGATATGAAGAGGTCTTTTTTTCAGCCGCATCGAATAAAGCTGAATAGATCGCCGCTCAAGACAGCGGCGCCAACAATCAGTAAGGAACGGTGCAAATGAGTTTATATTGTTGGCTGACTAGCGGATTCCTTCTCCTATTATTGGCGCTTTTTCCTTGCCATAGAGCAGAAACGGCCCCCCTGTCAGCTTTATGGAAAAGGGACGCATTGACCTTCTCCGGTTTTCGCTGGGATGCAAAAACAGGCTATTTTTCCCCCGGAGCAAATCACTGGAGCGCCGACAACGTATGGGTAGACGCAGAAGACAGGCTTCACCTCCGCCTTTCCGAAAAAGGAGGCGTATGGCACTGCGCGGAAGTTTCAGCAGGCATGTTCGGCTACGGCTTATACCGTTTCTATATCGACGGCCCGGTAAATCACTTGGATAAACACGCTGTACTCGGCTTATTTCTCTATCCCGGCCCGCAACTTCCCTTTCGCGCCAATGCCGAGATTGACATTGAATTCGCCCGTTGGGGAAATGCTGATGCGCCGGCGGGTCATTATACCGTGACACCTGCCACTTGGAATTTCTCTCTCGCTCTGCAGGGAAATCTATCCACGCATCAGTTCGTCTGGCTGCCTGACCGCATTGAATTTTCCAGTTATCAAGGACATGGCGAACTGTCGGATAGAACATTGTTAGGTCGTTGGGAATTTCGGGGCGATGGCAACACGGCTCTGCCTGTCCCGCCGCTGCAGCTGCATATCAATTACTGGTTATTTCAAGGAAACTCACCCGCTCACATCAACCAACCGGAGATTGTCATCCGCAAATTCGTTTTTCATTCCGTTCCTGGTCCGCACCCTCACCAACGGGTGGTCCAGGAGACGGAATAGTCCTGCGAGGAGTAACTGCCGTCATTGTAGCATTGCACATCAAACGCGAAATTGTCGAGTTGATAACGTACGCCGAAGGTTGTTCTGCTGATGTTGCCGGAATAGTTTCTGGCAATCAGTGATTGGCTCAGCCTGAATACCAGACTTCCCTCACCAAGCGGAATTCCGTATTCCGGTACGATGGACAGCGAGGATTCTTCCTTCGGCAAATAAAACACCGAACGCATCCCGATGTCAGATGTGTCATATAGATAGGCCAAGCCTAGCCGAAATCGCCTGCTGAAATCTTTTGTCAGCCCCAGACCGAAGGTTTTGCGATAGTTTGCATCGCTAAACTGTGAATATTTTATTGTCGTGTCGAGCACCAGCCGACGGTCGAGTTCTTTGCGGTATCGCCAGGAAAAGTGATCGCTGAGGATGCGGTTTTGATAAGCCGCCACGGTGGTGATGGAGTCGTGCGAATAGCTTAACCACATTTGGTCAATCGTATTGACGACGCCTTGGTACTGAATGCCAAACGGAGCAAATTGCCAATTGTCGCTGTATGAATATCCCAGCCAGGCCGCAACGGAATTCTCTTCATTAAACCGCTGCTGCCAGCGGGCGGTGAACCGTTGCTCCGTCAATCTCGCCGCAGAATCCCGCTGGTTGATGCTGGTGGCCGAGTACGAGAAATTCCATGGCTTGTTCTTTTTTTCTGTCGCCATACTGAAGCTCAAATAAGACACTCCGTCGCTGTCATTGTTGTGTGAAACGGATAACTTCACCGGTGTCTGCTCGGCCAGGACGACAGGCGGCACGAAACATAGCAGAACAATCTGAAGCGCAATGACGCCTATGATTTTTGTCATCTTGCTTTCTCCTTAATATTTTCTTGCTCTGTCAGTTCTTGAAAGCTCTTCTGCAAAATGAAATAGGATTTTTTCAACCGCTCATGGTAGGTCGGCAGCGTCCACGGTTTCCAAGTGTAGTAGCCCATGC
>CAZOJA010000534.1:0-1945 GCA_964579955.1 uncultured Veillonellaceae bacterium
CCTACTCTGCGATAAAATAAGCAAGATTGAATTTCAAGCTTGCTTATTTTTTATAACCAGGGAGAGATCTGACAAGACATGAGTGTATTAAATGTAGAAAACGTCACCCACGGGTTTGGCGCCCGTCGTATTCTGGAAGACGCCTCGTTTCGCCTGCTCAAAGGCGAACACGTAGGCCTGATCGGAGCTAACGGCGAAGGCAAGTCCACCTTCCTCAGCATCATTACCGGGCAACTGCAGCCCGATGCCGGCAAGGTCGAGTGGTCCAACCGCGTGACCGTCGGTTATCTGGACCAGCATGCAGTGCTGACCAAAGGCAAAAGCATCCGCGACATCCTGCGGACCGCTTTCCAGCAGATGTTCGACTGGGAAGCCGAGATGCTGGCGATTTACGACAAGATGGCGGAAGCCGCGCCGGATGAGCTGGACAAAATGATGGAAGACGTTGGCGAATTGCAGGATCTGCTGGAACACGGCGGCTTTTACATGCTGGATGCCAAAATCGAAGAAGTGGCCAACGGACTGGGACTTGGCGATGTCGGCCTGGACCGGGACGTCAGCGATCTGAGCGGCGGACAGCGGACCAAAGTGCTGCTGACCAAACTGCTGCTGCAAAACCCGTCGATCCTGATTCTTGACGAACCGACCAACTTTCTCGATGTGGAGCACATCGAATGGTTGAAACGATTTTTGATCAACTATGAAAACAGTTTCATCCTGGTGTCGCACGACATTCCGTTTATCAATGAAGTGGTCAATGTCATCTATCATGTGGAAAACACCGTGCTGACCCGTTACACCGGCAACTACGACCAGTTCCAGGCGCTTTACGCGATAAAGAAGAGTCAGGAATCCCGGGCGTTTGAGCGTCAACAGCAGGAAGTCGAGCGGCTGGAGGATTTTATCGCCCGCAACAAGGCGCGGGTGGCGACGCGCGGCATGGCCAACAGCCGCCAGAAGTGGCTGGACAAGATGGAAGTGCTGGAAAAACCGCGCGAGAAGCCGAAACCGACTTTCCAGTTCCGCGAGGCGCGCACGCCGGCCCGGGTGATCGTGGAGGCGGAAAACCTGGTTCTCGGTTATGACGAGGCGCTGACCCGTCCGGTCAAACTGCAGCTGGAACGGGGCAAGAAAGTCGCGATCCGCGGTGTCAACGGACTGGGAAAAACCACGCTGTTGAAGACGCTGCTGGGGCAGTTGCCGGCTTTTGCCGGCAAGGTCGAATTGGGCGATTACCTGTTTCCCGGCTATTTTGAGCAGGAATCCGGCCGTGACAACACGAATACCGCAATGGAGGAAATCTGGCAGGAGTACCCCGGCATGAGCAACGGCGAAGTGCGGGCGGCGCTGGCCCGCTGCGGCCTGACCAACGAGCATATCACCAGTCAGATGCAGGTGCTCAGCGGCGGTGAAAATGCGAAGGTGCGCCTGTGCAAACTGATGTTGAAAGAAGTCAACTGGCTGGTGCTGGACGAACCGACCAACCACCTCGATGTAGATGCCAAGGCAGAACTGAAACGTGCATTGATGGAATTCAAAGGGACGATTCTACTGGTGTCGCATGAACCGGATTTTTATGAAGACTGGGTCAGCGATATCTGGAACGTGGAAGACTGGACGACCAAAGTCATTTAATCAAGATTATGCAGCATACATGCAAAAGGAGCGATGCATCATGCCAAGAACAGCGTTTACCGCAGACGGCGCCGTAGCGGTCGGGCCTTACTCCCACGCGGTGCAGGCCGGAGAGTTTTACTATCTGTCCGGGCAGACGCCATTGGACTCGGCCACCGGCAAGCTGGTCGAGGGCGATATTGCCGCCCAGACGGAAAAATGCTTTGAAAACCTGTTCAAGGTGCTGGCAGCAGCAGGACTGACCGAAGCCGATGTGGTCAAAGCCAATGTGTTTCTGACCGATATGGGCAACTTTGCGGCGATGAACGCC
>CAZOJA010000535.1:0-1943 GCA_964579955.1 uncultured Veillonellaceae bacterium
GATTATGGTAAGTGATGTTTTCGCCCGGATTCAGATTCATATTTTTGCCACGCTGATCTGCCTGGTGATGCTGGTGGAAACACAGAACCACAAAGATAGCGGGAAATATCCGTTTCGTCTGTTCCGCGCCCAACTGATCGCCTGTATGCTGTTGCTTGGTTCGGAGGCCGCCGGTTGGGCGACTGCCGGATCGACAAAGTTTTTCTGGAACACGGTTTGCTTTGCCTTGCACGCCTTTCCCGGCTATTTGTTCAGTCTGTATGCGGACTACCAGCTGGGCGCCGGCGAGGAGCAGTTGCGGCGCAATCCGCTGCCGCGGCTGCTTCCGCTGTTGCTGGCGGAAGTGCTGGTTGTTGCGAACGTATTTACGCCGCTTTTGTTCAGTGTCGACAGCAACGGCTTTTATCAGCGGGAGCGCTGGTTTCTCGTCGATACGGCGTTGAGCTATTCCTACCTCGTATATTCCTTTGCGCGTGTTGTGCGCAATCGGCGTGAAATGGACCGGTTGCTGGTCCGGCCATTGATTCTGTTTCACCTTATTCCGTTTGTCGGCGGCGCAATCCAGGTCTGTTTCTATGGCTCGGGGTTCACACTGCCGAGCTTTGCCCTGGCGCTGCTGATATGCTACATCTATATCCAGCAACGACAAATGGGAACCGATTACCTGACCAGCGCCTGCAACCGTCTGCAGGCCGACAAAGAGCTGCGCCAGCGACTGCAGGAGGGAGCGGGGAAGCCTTTCGCGGTGCTGATCCTGGATATCAACAATTTTAAACGCATTAACGATCAATATGGGCATGCCGTCGGCGACGAGGCCTTGATCGAGACGGTGCAGCTTTTGCAACGCACGTTGCGGCGTTCCGATACTTTGGCGCGCTATGGCGGCGATGAATTTTTGATTATCAGCGATATTGGCGATTCCGACTCGCTGCAGCACATGACCGATCGCATCCATCAGGCGTTTTCCCTGTTCAGTCAGCAGGCGTCGCGTCCATATCAGCTCAGTCTGAGCATCGGGTCGGCACTGTATGATCCGGCAAACCCTGTTTCGCAGGAGCGACTGCTGGCTCTCGCCGATGCCCGGATGTACCAGCAAAAAATGCGGCCGACTTGACATTAACAAAAGCGATAATAGATATTAAAATTTATAATTTTACCTATGCTATTAGTGGGTATAAAATTAACTGAAGAGTTATTCAATTTATACAAGACCGAATATTGCTGCGATCCTGCCCCGAAGGGAGCGGTGCTGTGGAAAAAACGCTGATCATTGGTTTTGGCAATCTGCTCAAGGGAGACGATGGCGCCGGGGTTCACCTGATCGGGAAGCTGGCAGGCTGCGACTTGCCGGACGAGGTGGAGCTGATCGACGGCGGCGTCAATTCGTTCGCGGCGCTGGCGACCATCCATTCGGCGGCGCAGGCGATTCTCATCGACAGTATGGCCGGCGGTGGAGCGCCCGGCACGATATACCGGCTGACAAAAGAACAATTGGCAGCGCTGCCGGCGTCTCCTGCACTTTCGTTGCATGAGGTCTCGCTGGCGGATTCGTTGCATTTGGCTGAACGGATGGGCGCGTTGCCGCCGGTTCTCATTTACGGGATCGAGCCGGCCACGCTCGAGTTGACGATGCAACTGAGCCAACCGGTTGCTCTGGCGGTCGACAAAGTCATCGGTTTCATTCAGGCGGACCTGAGTTCAATAATATCAAGGAAGGGGTATGAGTGTGTTTGAAAAAAGCTTTACTCGCAGAAACTTCCTAAAGGCCACAACGGCCACGCTGGCGGTGGCGGGCAGTACGGAGGCGTTTTCGTTCCGTCAGTGGCAAAAAAAAGCGGAAGCGGCGGAAGTCACGGTCGTGCCATCCCTCTGCGGCTCCTGTTCGGCAGAATGCGGCATGTGGGTCCACGTCAAAAATGGCCGCGTCTGGAAAGCGACCGGTC
>CAZOJA010000536.1:0-1943 GCA_964579955.1 uncultured Veillonellaceae bacterium
ACATCGCCAGCACGCGGTCTTCAATCGGCAAAACATCCTTCTGATGCTTTGGGACGAGTTGCGGCTCAAAGGAAGCCTCGCGGTCGCGGGGAACATCGATGTCGATTTCTCCAAGTTGGCTGCGAACAGTCTTGGAACTGGCTCCATTTCGGCGATTGGTTGTTTGCGTGGCGTTCCCGTGACGGTCATAACCCAGGTGGGCATCCAATTCCCCCGCCAGCATTTGTTCCATGGCTCCGCCGAACATATCTTTGAGAGCTTCTTGGATATCTAGGACTGACTTGATTTCATAGTTTTCGAAAATATGGGCGATAGCGGCTGCGTTTGCAGGGTTGCGTTTCTTTTTTGCCATGCTGTAAGCCTCCATTTTGTATAAAGTGATTTTACCAATTTTTCCACTTTACACAAAATATCTTACAGGCCCCCCCTGTTCACAATAATGCTAAAGTTTTTTTAGCCTCCGCCGAAGAAATTGCTATGGCTTTGGGACTGGATAAGGTTCAAAACCCTCTTGTATGTGGTTCATTAAAGATGTATGAAGGTACAAAGGACGAGGTTACATTACCAGTAAAGCTTAATTCAAAGTTCATACTTGGTCCGGAGGGAGCACATCTTAACATTTCTGGTATTTCGGGGCTAGCATCAAAAACATCATATGCAATGTTTTTAATGAAGGCGATTCAAGATCAATATCTCAGTATGCCGACTGCTGATGACAGTGTAGCCTTTGTCATTTTCAACGTCAAAGGCTGTGATCTTATGGCCATTGATAGGGAAAATGATTTTGCACAAGATCTACCAAAAGATAGAGAAGAAACTCTAGATGAATACAAAATTTTAGGTTTGTCTCCAAAACCGTTCAAAAATGTAAAATACTTCATCCCGTATTACGCCAACAACTCAGCCAAGCAAAGTACATATCTCCCCAAAAGTGACGTGGAACGCTATGTGGGAGATGGCCAGTTAAAAAAATACAAATATGTATATTCAAGCGATAAAGAGAGCATCGAAATGATGTTTGCAAACATTGACGACCCTGCGCAAACAATGGAGTCAATAATCAGTAAAATTATTGATGCAGATGACCCAGACTTTAAAGGTCTTTCAACATGGGCAGACTTTATTGATAAAGTCACCGAAAATTCACAAAAGGGGTCGGGACAAAAAGGAAGCAACGACATTTCTGTATTAAGTTGGCGTAAATTCAAGCGCATTGTCCGAAAAGCTATTCAAGATGAAATGTTTGCCAACAGGGTAGTTCCTGAAAAAAATGAGTGCCGCTTAGCTGACGAGCTAAAACAGATTGGCAAAAATGATGTCTTTGTTATTGATATTGCAAAGTTGCCGGAAGATAAACAAGCTTTTGTTTTTGGAGATGCGGTTCGTACGATATACAATCTGAAACTTGGCGAATATGATGCAGAAACTGGTGTTGCACCTCCATCCAGGATAATTGTTTTTATAGATGAGTTAAATAAGTATGCTTCGAAAGACGTCCCAAAGTCATCCCCGATTCTACGCGAATTATTGGACGTAACAGAACGTGGTCGTTCCCTGGGCGTTGTCTTGTTCGGGGCTGAACAATTCCGTTCTGCAATCCATGATCGTGTCACAGGAAACTGTGCGACACATGCCTATGGGCGCACAAATTCTATTGAAACATCTACAAAGAATTACGGAAGCTTACCAAGCACCTACAAAAATATGCTTACTCGTCTTGAACAAGGGGACTATCTAATTCAGAGCCCAGTTTTCCGATCGTTATTAAAAATTCGTTTTCCGAAACCAATTTACAAGCAGTTTAAGTGAGGAGGAACGCCATGCACGAATATATCTTTGGCGCTAACATCATTGAAAACCTGACTACTGGTATGTACCAAGATTCTAAGGTTATCTATCGAGAATACATACAGAACGCATGCGATCAAATCGATAAAGCGGTC
>CAZOJA010000537.1:0-1935 GCA_964579955.1 uncultured Veillonellaceae bacterium
GGAGTATCGATGTTTAAGCAAATAAAGGAAGATATCCGGGCGGTATTTGAACGCGATCCGGCAGCACGCAATACACTGGAAATCGTGCTTTGTTACCCGGGCTTGCATGCAATCTGGGCTCATCGGATTTCGCATTATCTTTATGTCCGCGACTATTTCGTGTTGGCACGATTGGTTTCTCATGCGGCAAGATTCTTTACCGGAATTGAAATCCATCCGGGAGCTACGATCGGCAAGGGCTTTTTCATTGATCACGGCATGGGTACGGTGATTGGTGAAACGGCGGAGATCGGCGATAATGTGACCGTGTACCAGGGTGTCACGCTGGGCGGGACCGGTAAGGAGAAGGGGAAACGGCACCCAACGATCGGCGATAATGTCGTTGTGGCCACTGGCGCAAAAATTTTGGGATCGTTCAAGGTGGGCAATGATTCCAAAATCGGCGCCGGGTCCGTAGTTTTGTCTGAAGTGCCGCCGAATTCAACGGTAGTTGGGATTCCGGGCCGGGTCGTCTACCGCTACGGACAAAAAGTCAATCAATGTGAAGATGCAATCAATCCTGATAATTTGGCTCATAACAATCTGCCGGACCCGGTGGAGGAAATGCTGCGCTGCCTGCAGCAGCACCTGAACCGACTGGACGTGAAAGTCAGCCAGTTGGAAAAGGAAACCCAGGTGTCCCAGGAAAAAACAGAAACTCGGTAAGGTTCGCCAATTATTCTTCCCAATGCTATAATATAAATAACCAGATAATTCTGGTTATTAGCATAGGGGAGGTGCGTTAACATGACAAAACTGCAAAAAGTTTTGGTGGCTTACGATGGATCCCCGCAGAGCAAAGAAGCTTTGCACTGGGCTATTTACTTCGGTCGGCATACTGGTGCTGCGGTTAGCGCCGTAAAGGTGTTCGAACCGATTCTACGGGAATCAAAATGGGACGAAGTGGGTTCACTGGACGAAGCAATGTTCGCCCGCTATGCCGCAGTAGAGAAAAAAGACCAGCAGCTGATGGATCAGGTGAAAGAACTTGGCAGTGAACAGGAAATCGAAATCACTACCGCCGTGCTGGCAGGACACGTGGTAAAGACTTTGCTGGAATATGCCAAGACGAACGGAATCGGGATGATCGTTACCGGCACCCGGGGACATGGCACCTTAAAGCAGTTGCTGCTTGGCAGCACGACGCATGGATTGGTCAGTCAGTCGGACATTCCGGTAATGGTGGTCAAACAGTGTCCGGTGCTTCATTACATCGGCAAAGAATTGATCATGACGCACTTGCGCAAGATTTTGGTGGCGTATGATGGTTATCCGCAGAGCCAGGCCGCCTTGCGATGGGCTTTTGAACTGGCCAAGTCAACACAGGCGCACGTGGTTGTGCTAAAAGTATTCGAGCCATTCCAGATGGGGTTGGCCTATACTATGGCTGAAGGCGGCAGCGCATCGCGAACTATGGCAAAACTGCAGGAAATTGAAGAATTGAATCTGAAACAGATGGAAGAGATAAAAATGCTGGCGAAACAACAGGGTGTGGTGGTTGAGACACAGATTGTCAGTGGCAGCATCCTGGAAACATTACTCGACTATAGCGATAAACACGGGATAGATATGATCGCTGTTGGTGCGCAGGGACACGGGGTGCTTGATAAATTGCCGCTTGGCAGTGTCCCGCATGGTCTGATCAGCTTGGCGCAGGTTCCTGTGCTGGTGGTTAAAAAATAGTAGCGCAAAAAATGCGGCACACAACTTGAAGTAAAAGAGGACCTGATAAGGTCCTCTTTTTGTATGACTGGCAGGAAAATAATCAACGGGAGGAGAACGGCAAATATAGGATAAGCAAATGAAAGAATGAGTCTGTGAGAAAACGATGCATCATAAATCTGAAAAAATGAGCCCGGCAACCGTTTTTTTTCTGCTGAGTGTTACGGCTTTTCT
>CAZOJA010000538.1:0-1930 GCA_964579955.1 uncultured Veillonellaceae bacterium
AATGGCATTCAAGAGGTCGCCGGTTCGATCCCGACTACCTCCACCACTGAAATCACGGCTTCGAGGCACTTCGCTTCGAAGCTTTTTTCATGTCTTTACCCAGACAAATACCCAGAAAGATCAAAACAGTAATTCTTGCATGCCTGATTTAATGCAGCATCTGGTTCTCGGGTTGCCCGGTTTCGTCGTTGGCCAAAATAACTTCAGCTGCTTTTTCGCTCCCGCTGTCAGAATCTATGGCAGCGGGTTTTTCTGTTTCTGCCGGTTTCGGTTTTGAAGCGGCGACAAAATCGCCGATTGAATCGGCAGCTGCCCGCTTCATCGAAGGCATCGTGTGGCTATATGTACCCAGGGTTACATTTATGTTGCCATGGCCGAGAATTTCCTGCACGACTTTTGGATGAACCCCGGAGAGCATAAGTAAGGTGGCGCAGGTGTGACGCAGGTCATGAATTCGAATGTTGCCAATGCCGGCCTTCTTCAGAATCCGGTGCAGGATTTTCCGCAACGAGTCGGGGTAATAGGTATTGCCGTTTTCACGCGCAAAAACGAGATCCAGTTATTTATTATAGCCTTTGGTTTTGTCTCTGATTTCTTCCTGCCGTTTCTGGTGATCCCGCAAGATTGATGTAAGTGCATCGCCAAACGGAACCAGGCGATTGCTGTTTTTGGTTTTAGGGCTTTGGTAGATTGTGCCGCCCTCCACCTTGACGATTTCCCGCTGGACGGTGAGTGTGCCGCGGTTCAGGTCGATATCGGACCAGCGCAGGGCCAAGGCTTCACCGCGCCGCAGTCCTGTATACAGCATGAGCAGAAAGCAGGGGAATAAAGGTTCTGTTTCAAATACGTCGAGCGTTTGCAGCTGCAAAACATCTTCTGCGCTAATGGTTGCCATTTCGGTTCGCTCGATCCGGGGCAAAACGACATTGGTGGCCGGGTTAACTGCGATCATTTTATGCGTTAGCCCCGCCTGAGTCGGTATGGCATTAGCGGAGGCAGACAGAGAGAGTCGCGAGCGATGGCGAGCAGCGGCTGGCTGCCGGAGAATCGGCAGGAAAGGGAAAACCACCCCGACTAGCGAGGTGGCTTGGGGTAACAGAATGAAGGTTTTGAATCATTTCGCGTCAGCGATTATTTCCACCGCCGCGCCCGCCCTGGAAAGCGGCTAGGTGGTTGCGGGAGCCGGTGAGTAGATGTTCGAACACCGCCCTGACATCGCTCGGCAGTTCGCGTGCCAAAAACCGTTGGTACATGTCGATGTTGGCGATTTCCGCGTCAACTCCGACTAATAGCGCGGCGGAAAAGGTTTCCGGCACTTGCGCCAGCTCCTGGCCACGATCCGGCGGCAATGTCACTCCGTACTTTTCAAACAGCGGGACCAACCACGCAATATGTTGTTCTTCCGCTTTCACGATGTTTGAGAACGGACGGCGTTCACCAAACTTAGCCATGATTTTTTGGTATTCTCCTCGGGCCAGGTACTCATCTTGCAGGGCAAACGTCAGCATTGCGCCAAGCGTCAGTTCTGAATCCGCCACTGCTGCCGATCCGGCAGCGCCATAAGCGGGCGAAGCCGCTGCGAGCCCAGGGGCAAAAGCGCTTGTTGCAATCATTATCGCAAGAATTGCGAGCATCCAGGTATTTTTCATTGTCATTCCCTCCTGATTTCGTCGTAAGGTTTCCCTTTGGTTATATCTTACGATACAGCTGTAACAAAATCATGGAGCATTTGTATCCAAACTTTGAAATGTTTCGGCGTTTCCCCCGATCCCCGAGCGTGGGTGAAGCCGGGCGTAGACAAGGCGAGCCGACGCCTTCCCCCGGACCGGCCCAGCCGGGCCGGGATGCCAAGCCGCGACCGTGGCCGACGGGCGAAGGTGGTGAATGCTTGGACGGTGGCAAGCGATAGCGCAGACAGCGGACATAGCAG
>CAZOJA010000539.1:0-1930 GCA_964579955.1 uncultured Veillonellaceae bacterium
ACGGCAAACTCGACGGGGAAACGATCGAGCTGAAGGAAGACGACGAAGAATAAAGAACCCCATTAAACCATGTTGTTAAAGAAGATGCCAAAGGCGTCTTCTTTTTTTACTGCGTACAGCGTTATAAAATCCAATCATGCCGAAAAACCTTGGTTTGTAGCATCAGGATTACTCGGGAAAATATCACCTTCCATATGGAGGAAATCAGCTTGCTATGGCGAACAAAACGGATAGCGGCTTTTTTTCGCCCATGTTTCAACATGACCGCGGTGTTGCAGGTGGCTTGTTCGCTGGACATCTCCACAACCTTGCATTTTATGGCGCAAAAATACGCCACTGTGGGCGCTATGCTCTTGGTGGTAAAATTTTTGGCCGAGATGCTATTGGGAGGGGATAAACCAATGAACTTGGTTGAGAAATCAATGCTTTTTATGGCGGGAGCTGCGTTCCTGGGGTGGCAGTATGTTCCGGTCGAATCAGCCTATTTGTAGCACCAAAGTTGTGTTTGGGAGTAGAACGCAGGGGGGTTAAATCCCCCCCACCCCGCCATATAGTCAATGCAGAATAATTAACTGATAGGAGCCTATGATGAGCCGAAAATTATCGCTGTCCTGGTTAGAAACATTCCTCGAAGAAGCCTGTGAATCGCTGCGCGGCAACATGGATGCGTCGGAGTTCAAAGAATACGTGATTGCCATGTTGTTCTTGAAACGGGTCAATGACTTGTTTGATCAAGAAAGACAAAAAAGAAAAGAGCAGCTGGAAGCTCGGGGCGTCAGCGGACCGGCCCTTGAGGCAGCCTTGGAACGCGAAGATGCGTACAAGTTTTTTGTGCCGAAACGTGCGCGTTGGGAACTTATCAAACACCAAAAGCAAGAAGTCGGCGCGGAGCTGATGAAAGCATTTGCCGAACTGGAAGAAAAGAATCTTGGCAGTTTGGAAGGAGTTCTCAAGCCAATCGACTTTAATAAAACCTTTGGCAAAAACAGCAAGCGGATCACTGATGCCGATATGGTGGAACTACTCGGCCATTTTGACAAAGTGACGCTCACGGACGACAACCTGGAGTTCCCTGATTTGCTTGGCTCGGCTTACGAATACCTGATCAAATATTTTGCCGATAGCGCCGGAAAAAAAGGTGGCGAATTTTATACACCCCGGACCGTGGTGAAACTGCTGGTCAACATCCTGGACCCGGCGCAGGATGCGGAAATCTGCGATCCGGCCGTAGGGTCCGGCGGGATGTTGATCGAGGCGCATAACTATGTGGAAAGCAAATATGGCAGTGCACGTCAACTGACGTTGTATGGACAGGAGAAAAACGGCACGACCTGGGGTTTGTGCAAGCTAAACATGCTGTTCCATGACATTCTCGATTCACAGATCGAAAACGGCGATACGCTGATGGACCCGAAGCACCTTGATGGAGCGGAGTTAAGACGATTTGATATCGTAATCGCCAATCCGCCATTCTCCCAGAATTATTCCACCGAAGGGATGAAATTCAAGGACCGGTATCGTTTTTGGATGCCGACCAAAGGAAAAGCTGACTTTATGTTTGTTCAGCACATGGTCAGTGTGCTGAAATCAAGCGGACGCATGGCGGTGATCATGCCGCACGGTGTGCTGTTTCGCGGTGGCGAAGAACGGAAAATGCGCGAGTGGCTGATTAACCGAGGGCTACTGGAGGCAGTCATCGGATTGCCGCCGGCGCTTTTCTACGGTACCGGCATTCCGGCTTCGGTGCTGATTATTAACCGCGCCGGCGCGGATCAGCGCAAGCATGTTTTATTTATCAACTCGGATCACGAGTTTAAGGTCGGCAGGGTTCAAAACATTCTAAGGCCGGAAGACATCGAGAAAATTTCCCATGTTTACCATACAAAAAAGCAACTTGATAAATACAGCCGACTGGTGTCAGGCGAGGAAC
>CAZOJA010000540.1:0-1929 GCA_964579955.1 uncultured Veillonellaceae bacterium
TCACCGATATATTCACCATGTTATTCTGCAATTCCTGTGATTGTTCCTTCCTGAACCACGACAAAATTACCAACTGTACTGAGAGGGAGCTGAAAGAATGAATAAGGAAAAACTAAAAGTAGCGGAAGCAAAATTCCTTGAACGGTATCCTGGTGGCTTCAGTCATCCGAAAATGCTGGAAATCGTCAAAAAGCATAAGGTGGAGAAAATGATAAATTTGGCTAGGGACAGCTTTGCGCTCGACCGGTTTGGCGACGCCGGTCAGATTGCCGATGCCATGATAAAAGTCGTCAGTCAGTCTTCGTTGGTTTCGGTTTTCGAAAAACCGAAATTCCGCGATGCCGTGCGATCGATGAATGATGCCGAAAAAATGCATTTGTCGCGAGGCCTCAAGGAGTTTCTGCATGGAGATCAACCAGTGGGGTTTTCCCTACTTACAGGGCTGTTGCAGGAATATAAAATTGCCAAATGGCCGGTCCTGACGGTTTTCCCCATCTATTACCGACCGGCGGACGAAGTCTTTGTCAAGCCGACCACTGCGAAAGGAATCATTGCGCACTTCGAGTTGTCTGGACTGAGATACAGTGCCCAGCCGACCTTTGCGTTTTATCAGGCTTATCGGCAGCAGATCCTGTTGATGAAACAGGCAGTCAGTGAGATACTGCGGGTTGACAATGCAGCCTTTTGTGGATTTTTGATGATGGCGCTGGAACAGGAATGAACAGAAGGATAATAGTTTCCTGAAAGCGAATTGGTAAGAAAACAAGTGATTCGAACTTATGGAAGAGGGGGGATCACCATGCCGCGAAAAGCATTTTGTCTTGCAATCTTGCTTTCAACGATCATTTTGATTGGTAGCGGTTGTGGTCAACCACCACCAGTGAAAATTGGCTTTGTTGCCGGTTTGACCGGGCGACTTGCCGATCTGGGCACCGGCGGACGTGACGGCGCACTGCTGGCGACTGAAGAAATCAACCAAACCGGAGGAATCAAAGGCGCCCGTTTTGAGTTGCTTATACGCGATGATCAGTCCGATATCCAGCAGGCGCTCAAAGTCGATCAGGAATTGATTGATGCAGGAGTTGCCGCGATTGTCGGCCATGTTATCAGTTCCGGCTCGCTAGCCACGGTGCCGCTGATGAACTCTAAACAGGTTCTGATGATCAGCCCCACGGTGCGAACCGCAAAACTGACGGGAATTGACGACTATTTTTTCAGCATGATCACGCCAATCTGGCCGGCGACGCAGCAACAGGCCGAGTATGCTCTCCGTCAGCGCGGCCTAAACCGGATGGTAATGGTCTATGACTTGAATAACCGTCAATACGGTGAAGACTGGACCCAGGGATTTGCCGACTCGTTTACTAAAATGGGTGGCAAAATCGTCAATACATTGACTGTATCTTCGGCAACACCCATTGATTATGCTGAAGTGAGCAAAAAAATACAAGCCTCGGGCGCAACCGGGGTATTGCTTGTGGTCGGAGCCGTTGATGCGGCGATGTTTTGTCAGCATCTGCGCAAGGCAGGGTCCGATATTGCCATTTTCACTTCCAGTTGGCCGGTGACAACCGAATTCATCAAGTTGGCCGGAAATTGCGCCAACGACATTATCATGAGCAGTCCGTTCGATGACCAGGATAAAACCCCTTCATTCGTTGCGTTTCAGAAAAAATTCGTCGACCGGTTTGGCTATTCTCCCAACTATGCGGCGGTTCATTCCTACGAAGCAGTCAAGATAATTGCAGAGGCGCTGAAAATAAATAACGATGCCAAAAAATTAAAACAAACGCTGTTACAAATCAAGAAGTTCAACGGTCTAACGGGCCCGTTTGAATTAGATGGATTTGGTGATACTATCCGTGGCAATTACCTGTTGACTGTGCGAAACGGGCAGTTTGTGATAATCAAATGAAGTGGGTGAACGGC
>CAZOJA010000541.1:0-1925 GCA_964579955.1 uncultured Veillonellaceae bacterium
GCCTATTTTTGCGGCTTAGGGCATGATGTTGTTGCTGTTGAGCCTTCAGCGGGAATGCGTGCCGAAGCCATGAAAAACCACCCTTCGTCGAAGATTCAATGGATTGATGATAAGATGCCTGCGTTGTCAGAAGTGACGAGACTCGGATTGTTTTTTGATTTCATTCTTCTCAGCGCAGTCTGGATGCATTTGCCGCTGCCCGATCGCCCACGCGCGTTCCGAAAACTCATTAATCTTTTAAAACCGGGCGGGTTTATCGCAATCACCCTGCGAAAAGGGGAGCTGGACCAAGAACGGGAATTTTATGATGTTTCTGTGGAAGAACTGGAAAAACTCGCCCGCGATCACGGAGCTTATGTTGCTAAAGTTGTTAATGCATCGGACGCGCTCGGTAGGTCTGATGTTCAGTGGATACAGGTTGTCATAAGACTTCACGATGATGGAACTGGCTCCTTGCCAATTTTGCGTAGCATCGTTCTCAATGATAACAAGTCGTCAACCTATAAACTGGGCCTGCTCAAAGCACTGGCACTGATTGCTGAAACGGCTTCAGGCTATGCGAAGCATGTTGAGGATGATTATGTCACGGTTCCTCTGGGACTTGTTGGTTTATATTGGCTGCGACTTTATAAGCCGTTGCTATCGAAAGACTTGCCACAATCCCCCAACAACAAGGGACTGGAAAACCTTGGATTTGTTAAGGATTCTTTTAGAAGCTTGCTTCAGAAACCTGAAACTGAGTGGAAAACAGGCGCTATTTTTACGTCAGATTATGCTCTTGATTTGCATGATTCAATCAAAGAGGCTTGCTCAACTATCGCACGTATGCCGGTCAAATTCACCACCTATCCGCAAGGCGGCCAAATCTTCACCGCCGAATTGCAGACCTTTGGACGCCGGCCCCAATCCATATTGCTGGAAGAAGATTATCTGAGCAGATTCGGGGAATTGCGAATTCCTCAAAATACCTGGAATACGCTAGTGCGGTTTAGTGCATGGGTGTTGCCAGCGGTTGACGCCGAATGGATTCGTTTGATGCAGCATTATGCGAAGGGTCAAGAACGCGATCTTTTGGATGTGAGTATTGTTCATCCTGCAATGAAATGGAGCGATCCTGAGCGGAATACCAGCCAGGTACGCAAGATTGCCGCACAAATCTTGGATACGGGCAACAAAGTCAGCTGCATCTGGACAGATGCGTCGTTAAGAATGACAAATCTGCATGTTGATCATTGTCTTCCTTGGGCAGTATGGTCCTGTAATGATTTATGGAATTTGTTTCCTGTCTCAGCAAGGGCGAATAATGCCAAACGGGATCGACTGCCGACGGTTGATCTGATTGACCAGGCAAAAGGACGAATTGCGGAATGGTGGGAGGGTGCGTACCATCTAGGCAGAACAGGGGATAGGCTGGCTGAACAATTTGAGATCGAAGCAAGGGCATCCTTGCCGGGATTGGGAAATTCTGAGGGAAAAGGCTTGAGTCCGGAACAAATTATTGCTGCATTGAAATTGCAGCGGCTTCGACTGAAGCAGGATCAACAGGTTGCGGAGTGGGATATTTAGAAAAATTAATCCGCCTATATCGGTTGGAAGAGCATATCTGTGGCGTTATCGAAAGAAAGGAGCCGACTATAATGACGCAGTATGACAAACTGGTGCGGGACCGGATTCCCGAAATCATCAGGGGAGCGGGAAAAGTGCCGGTTACCCGAATCGTAAATGAAGAAGCGGAACTTCGACAGCGGTTACTCAACAAACTGGCTGAAGAGATGTTGGAGTATAGGGAATCGGGTTCGGTGGAAGAAATTGCTGACATTTTGGAAGTGCTTCAGGCACTGGTGGAACAGATTCACGGAATGAGCTGGGAACAAGTTCGTGAAATCCAAGGCCGCAAGTGGGAAGAACGCGGCGGCTTCCGCGAT
>CAZOJA010000542.1:0-1925 GCA_964579955.1 uncultured Veillonellaceae bacterium
CTTGACGGTTCCAGCTTGAATCGTTCGACTGCTTCTTTCAACTGGTCGGCAAGGCGCCCGAGCGAACGGGCGGCCGCCGCCGTCTGCTGCAGCGAGGCGGATTGCTCTTCGATCGCCGCCGATATATTTTGCGTTCTGCCAGCAGTGGCTTCGCTTTCCAGTTCGATCTGATGAACGACCTTGACAATTTTAACAGTTTCCCCCGACAATCGCGCCGCCGCCAATGCCACGTTCTGCATTCTGTCACTGACCGCCTCCACCGATTCGGCAATCCTGGCAAATTCACAGTCGGCATCATTGACTACCCGAATCCCTTTCCCGACACTGACTCGCGTCGCACCGACCAATTCGATCACTTGGGTCATGTCCCGGCTGTTTTCGTTAATGGTTGAAGCAATCATGCGAGCTGACGCAGCTGAACTTTCGGCCAGTTTTTTCACTTCATCGGCCACCACGGCGAAGCCGCGCCCGGAGTCGCCTGCCCGCGCCGCTTCGATGGCCGCATTCAACGCCAACAGCTTCGTCTGACCGGCAAGCGCATCGATCGTGCCGACAAAACCATGGATTTGCCGCAACCCGCCTGCCAGATTGGCGACGGCTGTTTCTATCTGCAAGGTGCCTGCCTCAATCCCGTTCATCTGGGCTACCGCATTGTCGGCCGCCTGTCTGCCGTTGGCAGCGAGTCGGCGGGCCGCTTCCACCGCAGTGGCGGCGACTTTTGCGTCGCCAGCCATTTCATCGATTCCGCCAGCAATGCTTTCCACCGCCATTTTCGCTGCGTCAGCCTGACCGGACAATACCTCGGCGCCTGCAGCCACTTCCGTCATATTTTGCGTGATATGTCCGGAAGCACCGGCCGATTCGTCGGCTGCCTGGCTTAGTTCGCCGCAGGCCTGGTGAACTTTGACCGCAGCCTGATTGACCTGCAGCACCAAATCATGCAACCGTTCATTCATCATCTGAATCGCTTGCATTATGTCGCCAATCTCGTCTTTATGGCGATAGCCGAAATATTTCTGCCGCAGGTCGCCGGCGGCGATATTCTGCGCCAATTCTGCGACCTGTCCCAAAGGATGGGATATCCGCCGCCACAGCCAGGTCGTCATGACGATCGCCAGCAGAACCACCAGGCCATTGAACAGCAAAATCAACTGATGCGTGCTTTGTCCGGCGGCAATATTTGTTTCCAGCCGCATGCTCATGCGTTGGTTCAAAAACTTGATGAATTCACTCATGGTTGATGCAGCCTCTTCTGCCGCGTTTTGGCTGTCGGCAAGCAGCAAAACCGCCGCCGCCATACCTTGTTGGTCACGCACGCCGACCGTGCTGCCGGAAGCCAGATGCCAACGGTCGATGCTATCCTTCACTTTGGCCAGACCTTGTTTTCCTTCCGGCGTGATCAGGTCCTTTTCCAGAGAATGCAAGACATTTCTCAAATTGACCCGCGATTCTTCAAAACTTTCCTTATAACGGGGAGACCCGGTGAGAACGTAGGATTTGAGCGCCGATTCCTCTCCGGTCAGATGCAGATTCAGTTCATAGACACGGAAAATCAGTGTGGCGTTTCGTTCTGCCACATTGCGGTAGCCGTCGCTGATGTGGGAGTTCTGATAAAACGAGTAGACATTCAGGACGGAAAAGATCCCTACCACCGTCATACAGACCGCCAAAATCTTCAAACCGATACTTACACGCATTGTTTCACACTCCTCTTGCCCATAGCGTAGCGCAAAAAAAATCTGCGCAGGTTACGAACAGATTAAAAATGTGTTAGGTTTGTCCGCAGGACGCATTTTTCCGTCCCCCCCCTTGCGCCTTGCGATAATTCCCTTTATAATGAGAAAAACTGAAACCACATATTGATGTAGGCAATGAAGGGACAAAGTCGTTGCATTTCCCACAGAGAGCCGGAGCAGCTGAAAACC
>CAZOJA010000543.1:0-1922 GCA_964579955.1 uncultured Veillonellaceae bacterium
TGCACTCCAAGGAGATTAAGGACGACGACTTTGACTTAGATGCCGAACTGGCAAAGCCGGCCATGTCGCAAAAAGGGGATGTTTGGCTGCTTGGGCCTCACCGGCTTGTCTGCGGCGACAGCACTGATCCGGCAATGTTTGACCTACTCATGGATGGCAAGAAAGCCAATCTGGTTGTCACCGATCCGCCATACAATGTGGCATACGCAGCCAAAGCCGGCAAGATCCAGAATGATAATCTCAAGGACAGCGAGTTTTATCAATTTCTGCTCAAGGCGTTTACCAATATGGCAAGTGCCATGGTCCAGGATGCCTCCGTCTACGTGTTTCATGCTGATACCGAGGGGCTCAATTTCCGCAGGGCTTTTAGCGATGCCGGGCTATACCTATCCGGCGTGTGTATCTGGGCCAAGCAAAGTTTGGTCTTGGGGCGCAGCCCATACCAGTGGAAACATGAACCGATTCTGTATGGCTGGCGCAAGGACGGTAAGCATAACTGGTATGCCGATCGCAAGCAAAGTACGATCTGGAACTTTGACCGACCTTCAAAAAACGACCTGCATCCGACGATGAAGCCGGTCGCTTTATGCGCTTACCCGATTACCAACAGCAGCTTGAGCAACTGCATTGTGCTGGACCCGTTTGGCGGCAGCGGCTCAACGCTCATCGCCTGCCAACAGACGGGCCGAATCTGTCATACGCTGGAACTGGATGAAAAGTATGCCGACGCCATTGTGAAGCGCTACATTGAATTTGTTGGAAAAGCAGATCAGGTTTTTCTGGTGCGCGATGGGGCCAAGATGAACTACTGCGAAGTAGCGGCCAAGCAGGGGCAGGAGGTGGCATCCGTTGGCAGCGACCTGCAGAAGTGATTTTATCCTGTTTATCCGTGATAAGTTCGAGGAAATAGAAAAGCTGTTTGCCCGCAAAAATGCGGGATACGGCGCAACCAATGATCTTTTCTGGAATTTCCGGCATACTGCCGAAAGAATTTATCCCGATCTTTATTCAAAGGACCCGTATGCCGCCATGTTTTTGGTGGCGGAAACGCTAGTGGACAAGCATAACGTGGCGCTCGCCAAAGGAATAGCAGTCAACGAGTGCGACGAGCGCCTAATGGACAGGATTGTATACTCCTTGCTGCAGTTGAAAATGGTGTATGAGAGATCCGAAAACGCTTGCCGGATAAAAAAATAAATCGCTGAAAACCCGGATAAACACTTGCTATTACCTGTGTTTAGAGTGATATATAGACTACCAAAAACACAGGGAGGGAAAACACATGAGAATCCAAAAAGGTGACCGATTTTACGCGACCTACTCCAAACAAACCTACCAGATTGCCGGAAAATGGGGCGGAAATTGGGTGTTGGCCCCGGTTAACCCGGACAACGAGGACTGCCTGATCTACATGAATGAGGAAATCGAAGAAATGGTAAACAGCCGGAAATGGCTGCGGGAAGCGGGGTGCAAGTGATGAACCGCAAGGAAATCGTTCAGGCATTGGAAGAAAAATGGGGAGTCAAGGCAAAATACCTCGGAGCGCCGACTTTTGCCTACGAAGTGGCAGGCTACCGCGTTGACAAGAACGGTGTGGTCACACGCAAGGATGATCTGGAGGACGGGATTCCCGGCTTTGAAGACCTGCAGATGAGTGAAAGCGAGGAACTGGGGCTAGGTAAAAAGCGTCGCGAGGACTTTCACGGCGAAAACGGGATGCGGGCGGATGACTGTCCTGAGATGGAGGAAATAGAGACGGCAGTTCATGTCTGCACTTTTCCTCTGGATGAGTTTACCGTCACCGTGCTGCGTAATTTGGTCAATATGCTAGCCAGCAAGGAACGCTTAATCAGCGCTGCCTTTGAATTGGAGCGGCCAATGCTGGACGCACACCTCGCGGAAGAAATCGAGGGGCGCGAAAC
>CAZOJA010000544.1:0-1922 GCA_964579955.1 uncultured Veillonellaceae bacterium
ATCCGCCGCGTCCACCACCACCGCCATCCGTTCCTGCGACTCGGAAATCGCCAGCTCGGTGCCATCCAGTCCGTCGTATTTTTTCGGCACTGCATCCAGATCGATCTCCAGCCCCTCGGCCAGTTCGCCGATCGCCACCGACACGCCGCCGGCGCCAAAATCATTGCATTTCTTGATTAGGCAGCTGGCCGCCGGCTGGCGGAACAACCGCTGGATCTTGCGTTCGGTCGGCGGGTTGCCTTTTTGCACTTCCGCGCCGCACGTCGCCAGCGAATCCTCGGTATGCTCCTTGGACGAGCCGGTCGCGCCGCCGCAACCGTCGCGGCCGGTCCGGCCGCCGACCAGGATCACCGCGTCGCCGGACGTTAGGGCTTTGCGCACCACATTTTCCTTAGGCGCCGCCGCGATCACCGCACCGATCTCCATCCGTTTCGCCACATAACCGGGGTGGTAGATCTCCGCCACCTGGCCGGTCGCCAGACCGATCTGGTTGCCATAGGAACTATAGCCGGCCGCCGCGCCGGTCGTAATCTTGCGCTGCGGCAGCTTGCCAGGCAGCGTGTCTTCAATCCTCTGCCGCGGGTCGGCACTGCCGGTCACCCGCATTGCCTGATACACATAGGAACGTCCCGACAGCGGATCGCGGATCGCGCCGCCCAGACAGGTCGCCGCGCCGCCGAACGGTTCGATTTCGGTCGGGTGGTTGTGGGTTTCGTTCTTGAACATCACCAGCCAAGGCTGCGGCCTGCCGTCGATCATCGCCTCGACCACGATGC
The DNA here is from genome assembly GCA_964579955.1 of uncultured Veillonellaceae bacterium. GTDB lineage: Bacteria > Bacillota > Negativicutes > UBA1444 > UBA1444 > UBA1444. Next base: position 777 of record CAZOJA010000544.1, read on the forward strand.
TGCAGGCGTTGTTTTCATCGGATTCATCGAGATCGGCCAGTTTGCCGGCCTTTTTCAGTTGCTTCATCCCCAGCGTGGCCAGGTCCATCAGGCACATTTCGCGCGGCGCATCGGCGTAAAGCGTGTCGCGGGCCGCCTGATAGGCCTTGAAGGCCGCTGTGATCGGTGCGGTGAACTTGCCTTCGTCAATCGCCACCTGGTCCACCGCGGTCAAAAACGTCGTATGTCGACAATGATCCGACCAGTAGGTATCGATCACCCGGATTTCCGTCACAAACGGGTCGCGCCGCTCGCTGTCGCGGAAATAGCCCTGACAAAACGCCAGGTCGGCCAGGCTCATCGCCAGCCCCATCTGTTCGGCCAGTTTCTGCAGCCCGGCTCCGTCCAACGCGCCGAACCCTTCCAGCACCGCCACATCGGGCGGCGTCGGGGCATCGAGCGCCAGGGAATCCGGTTTGTCCAGCGACGCTTCGCGCGCTTCCACCGGATTGATGCAATAGGCTTTCACCGCCGCAAACTGTTCTGCCGTCAGCTCGCCATACAGCGCGATCAGCTTGGCGGAAACGACCTCCGGCCGTTCCTTCTGGGTCACGACCTGGATGCACTGGGCCGCCCAGTCGGCCCGCTGGTCGTATTGTCCGGGCAGGTACTCCATCGCGAACAGCCGCGCATCGGAGCCCAGTTCGACCGTTTCATCATAGACCCAATCGGCGGGCGGTTCCGCGAACACGGTTTCCCGCGCCAACGCGTATTCGGCGTCGCTAAGCCCCGCCACATCGTAGCGGTTGAGCAACCGCAGCCGGTCCAGCCCGGTCAGTCCCAGGTTTTCCCGCAGGTCCTGCAGCATCCCGCCGGCCTCCACATCAAAACCCGGTTTCTTTTCCACATAAATCCGTCGCACCTGCGCCACCAGATCCACCTCTTTCGCTCGCACATCGTCGCTTACACGTGTTTGTGTATTGTTATATTTTATTGCATATCGCCGGCCATATCAATGGCGCAGACCCCCGGCAAAAAAACCGAAAAGCTGCCGACTCCCGGTCGACAGCTCAAAGTCGGCGTTATGCACTTTTTGTCAAGCCTCAATCCGGATGCAGATCGCCGTCGCATCGTCGCGCCGCAGCGGCGAAACCGCCAGTTGTTCCA
>CAZOJA010000545.1:0-1920 GCA_964579955.1 uncultured Veillonellaceae bacterium
CGGAATGCTGTTTGGTTCCATAGTGGCATATTCTGTCGCGCTGATTATGAAGAGGTGGAAGCAAGGAGACGGTTCCCCTGCACCCACGAAAAAAAAATAAATTGGGGACTGTCCCCAATTTATCGCAGGTCGAATTCCTGGACCAGGAATTCGGCTATTTTTTTTGCCCCGCCTGGCGGGCCCATTCGCTCACGGCCGATTGCACCGCGCCGCTGCCGCTCTTCCGGGTGAGCCAACAGCCACGATACCTCGCGGGCAACCCCTTCGGGAAAGTCGCTGATATAGGCGGCAGCGCCGCCAAGCAGCCTTTCCTGGTCAATCATCCGCGACGGTGTCGTTTGAGCGCCGGCGCCGACAAAACTGATCACCGGTCGCCCCATGCCGGCCGCCTGCTCGTTGGCTGTCCCGGCCATGCCGATCACCAGCGTGGAGTCGTGCAAGCTGCGTTCGAAAAGATCTTTACCCATCAGGATTTCTTTATCGCCCTTGCGCAGCACATTCCCTTCGGCTAGGCGCCAGCCGCCTTCCGCCACGGATGCTGCCATTTTTTCAATATCAATTACCGGTGAAAGCGCACAAAGATACTCTACCGGTTCGGCGATCTGCTCAATCACCGCGATGATTCGCTGAAAGTTTTGATCCGCCTCGTCGCGGCTGCCGGGGAATAGACCGATGACCGGCGGGCTGGCCGGCTTTTCCGGCGCAGGTTCGCCAATGCCATCCATAATCGGGTTGCCGAGGAACATCGCATCGATGCCTTTGGCCCGCAGCCGTTCGGCGGTATACGCGTCCCTTGTCAGGACTTTGGAAGCAAAACGACGGATCACCCACTCTTCAATGCCGGAGTGCGGATTCATATGGTCGGATTTGGCCAGCGCCAAAAAGACCGATTTGCGCCCCAGGCCAAAGTAAGCATGAATCAGCAGAAACACATCGCCGACGACAAAAGCATGGTCGATCTGCGAACGTTGCCGGGCCAAAAAACCAAGGTAGCGAAAATAATCTCTGGCATAGGGGATATCCTTGAGGAACAGGCGAAATTCCTGGCTGCCAAACCCCTGCCCCGGCGGGAAAGACCCTTCCCACAACGTCTCAAAGCCGTGCCGCTGGAATGCATCGCCGTTGGATACCATCGGGATGGCCGTGATCTGATGCTGCGGCGCAAGCTGGCGCAATTCGCAGGCGATCAGCGCGCCGGTGCGGTCTTCACCGTAACCGTTGGTCAGAAACGAAATGTTCACGAATAGCCTCCGCCATGATTCGCGCAGCGCCCCGCTCACGCGTTAATTCGAGTAGTTCTGCCTTAAGTTTTTCCAGTCGCGGCTTGTCCTGCCACAGCGCTGAGGCCGCTGCAGCCACCTCGGACTGGCTCAGCACACCGCGCATCTCCGGCGCCAGCATCCGCCCCGCCATCCGGTTGACCATCGACATGTAGGGAACTCGCGGACTCATCCAGGCGATAATCCACTTCTTGATGTGGTTGAACGGGAAAAAGCGAGGATACAACAGGCCGAGCAACCCTTCGAACGGGATGCTTTCAATCGAGTTCAGCGGCATAAGCATGATGAAGGGGGTCCCGAGCGCCGCGCACTGCAGGTTGTTGGTCCCCGGCAATACGATCGCCAGATCGGCGGCGGCGATGGCAGCATGGCTATGCGTAAATATGACCAATATCCGACCGGTCGGGCCGATGCGCAAGATTTCGCCGTCCCGGTTTGCACCTGGCGGCATTAACTGGCGCTGCTCCAATACTTTCAGCACCATTTCACGATCGATGAACGGTGAAATCGGCATCAATACGGTGGCTTCAGCATATTCAGCCAGCAGCAGGTCGGCTATATCCAGCATGAACTCCAGACTCATCGTCACATAGGAGGGGCGACTGCCGGCCATGAGAGTAATCACCGGCTGCGTGTCAGG
>CAZOJA010000546.1:0-1915 GCA_964579955.1 uncultured Veillonellaceae bacterium
CTCCAGCCATTTCAGCAGCTGCTCCGCCGTCATCGCCAGCAGGGCCGTCAGTAGGGTCCCGGCCAGCAGCATCCCGTCGTGGAAAGTCCGGATGCCCTGCAGGATGATCGCGCCCAGTCCACCGGCGCCGATGAACACCGCGAACGTCGATACCGAGATGTTCATCACCACCATCGTGCGGACCCCGGCGACAATCTTCGGCAGCGCCAGCGGCAGTTCGACCAGCAGCAACATTTGCCTCGCGTCAGCGCCCATGCCCCGGGCCGCCTGGCGCACCGCCGGGTCGACGTCGCGCAGCCCGGCGTAAGTATTGTGCAGCACCGGCAACATCCCGTACATGACGAGCGCCACCAGCGCCGGCGTCTGGCCGATACCGAGCAGTGGAATCAACAGGGCGAAGGTTGCCAGAATCGGGATGGTATACAGCGTGCCGGCGATCCGCAGCAAAATCCGGGCCAGCCGCGGCCGGCGGCTCATCCATACGCCGATGCCGACGCCCAACAACAGCGTGAATACGCTGGCGAAAAGCACCAGTTGGCACTGCTGCCAAAGCGCCGTGAGCAGCACCTCATATTTGCCGCCGACATATTCGGCCAGCAGTTGCAGCGGCCCCGGCGTCACCGGGCACACCGCCCGGTCGCGCCGATCAGTTCGCGGACAAACGGGTGCTCGCTCTCGGCCGTCGCCGCCGCCGTGTCCTCCGACACCAGTTCTCCCCGGTCCAGCACCGCCACCCGGTGCCCGAGAGTCAGCGCCTCCTGCATGTCATGGGTGACGAACACGATCGTCTTGCGCATCCGCTCCTGCAACTCCAGAATCATGTCCTGCAACTTGCGGCGGGTGATCGGGTCGACTGCGCCAAACGGCTCGTCCATCAGGATGATTGCCGGATCGGCCGCCAAAGCGCGGGCCACGCCGACCCGCTGCTGCTGCCCGCCGGACAGTTGGAAGGGTCGTTTTGCCAGAACTTCCGGCGGCAGTCCGACCATGCGGACTAAAACCTCGGCCCGTTCGTCGCGCAGCGGTTTCGGCTGTCCGAGCAGCCGCAGCACAAACGAAATGTTGTCGCTGACCGAAAAATGCGGCAGCAGGCCGATCTGCTGGATGACATAGCCGATGCCGCGCCGCAGTGCGACCGGGTCGACGCCGGTGATATCCTGCCCGTTCACCCGGATGCTTCCTTCATCGAAGTCCACCATGCGGTTGATCATTTTGAGCAGGGTGGTCTTGCCGGACCCGGAAGGCCCGATCAGCACCATTGTCTGTCCGGCCGCCACCGTCAGCGAAACTTCCCTGACGGCGACCGATGTGCCGTAACGCTTCGTCACCCGACAAATATCGATCATGGCAGGATCTTTTGATCCCGCAAGAACTGCCTGGCCACATCGGCCGGGTCTTTTTTCGCCACTTCCACCTGATAGTTCAGCTCGGTCATCGTCTGCTCGTTGATCTTGCCGCTGAGCAGCGAGAGCGCTTCGCGGACCTGCGGATATTTCGCCGCCAGCTCGCCGCGCAGGACAAAGCCGGTTTCATACGGCGGGAAGAATTGTTTGTCATCGGCCAGGATGACCAGATTGTATTGTTTCAAACGACCGTCGGTGGAAAAGACCAATGCCACGTCGGCCTGTTTTTGCTTCAATCCCTCGTAATAGAAATTGACATCGACAACTTTCGCTTTGCCGTCCAGGCCATAGGCCTTCTTCAGGCCGGGGTATTCATCGTCGCGGGTAAAGGCGGTCGCGTCGCCCATCAGCGTCAGGTTGGACTGGCGGGCCAGATCGCCGATCGTCTTCAGTTGCCATTTCGCAGCGGTTTCCTGGGTCACCGCCAGGGCGAAGGTGTTCTGAAACCCGAGCAGTGGCAGCCACTCCAGCTTGAACTGTTCGGCGTAAGCCGCTTTGACTTTGCCAAACAG
>CAZOJA010000547.1:0-1908 GCA_964579955.1 uncultured Veillonellaceae bacterium
GGGAAAAATCCTTATCCCTGACCGCAGCATTGGCGCACTGGACAAGCAAAGGCTTGATGTAAACGCCGGCCCGACTGATGCGAACTGATTTCTTCTTGCCGGCGCTCTGGTCATTGGAAGGGGCAAGGCCCGCCCAGGAGCAAAGATGCCTGTCGGAGTGAAAAACAGACATATCGGCACCGATCTCAGAAAAGATGGCTAGCGCCGACAACCGCCTGATGCCGGGAACGGACTGGATAATTGCTATGGCCCCGGCGTAAGGCTCCGCTAGGCGCAGTGCAGTTTCCTCGATCTGAACGAGATAGCTTTTAATATCCTCCATGTGGCTCAGACATAAAGTGATTTTATCAGCCTGAACGTCGCTCAGAGTACCATCAATAGCTAAAGCGACTTCGTCTTTCTTCTTGCGCATTGAGCCGTGCAAAAGCGGCAGAAAATCAAACCCCTGGTCTTCAGGATGTTTCAACAAATGAGCAAGAATAGCCGAAGAGCTTTTGCCAAAGGTATCGGACACCACGGAAGAAAGCATGATGTTGGAAACAGTCAGGGAATTTTGCACACGATTTTTTTCGCTGGTGGCGAAGGCGACCAGTTTGGAACGGTAGCGCAGTAAGTCGCGGAGTTGGCGAATATCTGCCGGAGGGATGAAACTGCCCGGAACAAGTCCGTGCTTGTAGAGATCGGCAATCCAGACGGAATCCTTCTTGTCCGTTTTTTTGCCGCGAATTGCCCGGACATACTTGGGGTGTGCCAGGGTGATCCGGCAAGAAGGTTCCAGAATGTTGTAAACAGGAATCCAATACTTGCCGGTGGATTCCATACAGACCTTAAAGCATTGATTATCTGAGATCCAGAGCGATAATTCTCTCAGATCCCGGGTAAAGGTGGAAAAGCGTTTGGTTTGGTAAGTTGTGATGTTTTCGCTATTGGTAATTGCGAGGGTGGCCACGACGAAAGTTTTGTGAACGTCGATGCCGCAACAGATAGGATACACAATTTTAAGCATAAACACTCCCTCTCTCATCAGGTATAGTGGTCGCACAAGCATTGACTGCTTGCCTGTTGAAAACAAAGGAGTTGTTTCACCAAAAATAAATCTGCGGGGTCGATGCCACACTTATTTGTACTTGATCGGCAGAACGGCACATATAACAATGCGGTTTCCCAATGCAGGGGAACGCACTCACCTCCCCGTGCTCTGTAGTGTACTTGTACGACCTATTAAAACAATAGCGCCCAGGCAACATTTTCACAACGTTTTGTGCCTGAGCGCAGCGAAAGGAATGATTATAACAATGGCTGAGAAAATAACTATACAGAATGGGAAATTGGTCGTGCCTGACTGTCCTGTCATCCCCTTTATCGAAGGCGACGGCACCGGCCCGGATATCTGGGCGGCGTCGCAAAAGGTACTGGACGCCGGCGTGGCCAAAGCATATGGCGGCAAGCGTCGTATCGAATGGATGGAGATATTGGCGGCGGAAAAAGCGCACCGGTTTACCGGCGAGTGGTTGCCGCAAAAAACATTGACGGCGATCCGTGAACATGTGGTGGCGATCAAGGGGCCGCTCGGCACGCCGATCGGCGGCGGCTTCCGCAGTATCAACGTAACGCTGCGGCAGGAACTGGATCTGTACGCCTGCATCCGTCCGGTCAAATGGGTTCCAGGCACGCCGAGTCCAGTCGTCCATCCGCAGCGTGTCAACGCGGTAATTTTCCGCGAAAACATCGAAGACAACTATTCGGGGATCGAGTGGGCGGCGGGGACGGAGCAAGCCGAGCAGGTACGGGGTTTTCTTAATGGCGAGATGTGTTGCCGTCTGCCGGAGGAGTCGGGAATCGGCGTCAAGTTCATCAGTCGGACAGGTTCGGAGCGGATCATGCGGCGGGCGATGCAATACGCAGTGG
>CAZOJA010000548.1:0-1906 GCA_964579955.1 uncultured Veillonellaceae bacterium
CCACCTGTTTGGTGCCGTTCACTTCTTCCGGCGCGCCTGCTCCGGCCAGGGTGATTTTATAAGTCGCGACGCCGTCATGCGGCGACTCCTCGGACAGATCGGTGATCGCCGCGTAGCCCTGGAACTTCGAGCCGTCTTTGCGGACGTAGCGCACATGCACCAGTTCACGGGTTGCAAACACGGTGAGCAGTTTGGCCCGGCCGGCGTCGATACTGAGGCCGGAGGCGTCGGTCAGCATCACCGCGTCGGCGTCGATGCTCCAGGACATCATGCCCGGCACGCTGGTTTTCCAGGCTCCCGATTGTTTGTTGGAGGCATCGATCTGTTCAGCGGTCAGGCTGAGGGTTGCGCCCCGCTGACCGCCGATTACTGTCCAGACAGGTGTTTCAACCGTTCCGGTATTGACTTTGAGTAAAAAATCCACGCCGTCGCTGGGAATTAAAGGCATCTATCATCCCTCCTTGGTGTCAATGATCGTAAATTTGAAAATTACTGTGGCTTCGCGGTGGGTGTCGAGACGTTCCACCGCATGGCTGTCTACGCTCGACAGGACCACTTGCCATCCGTCAGTTAAAATCAGCGGCTGCGACCGGATGGCCGAAATCGCCCCGTCAGAAATCTGGGCCACTTCCTTGTCGCCCTGGTACTCGCTGAGCACCTTGAGGGTGGCCAGGACATTCGCGCCGCAGACGGTTTTGGTGTCCCAGCTCTCCGCGCTGGTGTCGGTCAGCACCGCATACGGCGCTTTTTTGCCGGCAGGGACATGGTCGTAAACCGGAACCGGAAGCGCCTCTTTCAGCCGTTCGAACAGGGCCTTGCTTAGCGGCGATAGCGGCGAACGTTTCATGAACCGACCTCCCGCTTCACCGCAGCGCGGATCTTGGCCTGAATGCCCGGCACCAGTTCACGGCGCGCCCGCTCGGCGAACCGCTTTGCCTTCACGCCCCGCTTGGTGCCGTATTCTTGCAGCGGCGCGTGCGGCGCTTTGGCCCGGACCATGCGGGAGATGCCGTATTTACCTTTGCGGTTCACGATGCTTTTGCGAAGCAGTCCGCTTTTGACCGGGGCCAGCGATTTTTCCCGCTTCTGCACCTGCCTGGCCCCCAGCTCCGTTTCTTTTTCGATCGCCTGGCTGACGTTTGTGCTGATGAGGTCGCCGAAGGAAATGCACTTGTCGATGCCTGAGACGTTAATCACCGGCCGCATCGGCCACCACCTCCCGGCATTCCAGCCTGAGATAGGCGTGTTTTTCCTCCGGATCGACCGGCGGCGCAATCTGTTCAAAGACGCGGCCGCCGAACTGCACGCGGTCGGTGACCGCCACATCGCGCCGGTGGCGGATCAGGATCCGGTGCAGGATTTCCGGGCTTAACTGTTCGTATTGGTCGATGGTTTTGGCCGAGAGCGGCGTGATTTTCGCCCACACCGTAGCTCGCGGCAGATACTCGGTCCCGAAGCCGCCCTGCCCGTCGGCGGTTTTCACTTCCGCGAGCAAAGTGACTCGGCAGTTCAGTTCCCCTGGGTTCATCCGTCTCACCTACCAGTGAAGATTGCGATACGGTGCGAGCAGACAGTACACCACCTGCGGCACCGGCTCGCCGGAGCGCTGTTCGTAAAAGTGGGCGGTCAAGAGCAGCAGCGACTGCCGGATCGGCAGCGGCAGCGGCTGCGGCAGCTCCGCGTTCAGGTAGTCCTGCGCGTGCTGCCGGGCGGCCGCCAAAAGATCGGCGAGAAGGGAATCTTCCTCCTCGCCGTCAATACGCAAAAAAGCCTTGACCGCCGCCAGATCCAGCGCCGCCTCAGCCATCGCTGCCCGCCATCAGTCCGGCGGCCTGCAGCTTGGCCAGCAATGCGTTGAAGTCCGTTTTCAGCTCGGCGATGGTGGTGGCGGTGCTGTCCGCCTGAT
>CAZOJA010000549.1:0-1903 GCA_964579955.1 uncultured Veillonellaceae bacterium
TCACCCTGCAACGGGTCGGCTGGCAGAATGCCCGGCTGACTGTCGCCGAAGCGGCGCCGATCGGACCGGAGCGTTCCGGTAGTTTGAAATGGGTGGTGCCGGACAGCCTGCCGCCAGGCAGCAACTACACCGTCACGATAACCGCTGAAAACGGTTTCAGCGAGACTTCCGGCGAGTTTTCGCTCGTGGCCGGCAAAGCGCCGTTGACTCAGATCAACCTCGAGGCACTGGCTAAGGGGGCGGAGAAATTGACGGTCGGCGCGCCGGTTTCGCTGCGCTGGACTTATTCCGGCAATCCCGGTCCGATGGTGCAGCTGGCGCTGATCAACAAGACCGACAGCGATCTGATTCCGATCGTGGCGTCCATTCCGATCGGCGTCGACGGAAAGGGCCGCTATGAATGGACTGTGCCCAAACTGAAACCTGGCGGCGACTATTACCTGGCGATCGCCAGCACGACCAATGCCTTTTATCAGGATATGAGCAAAACTCCGTTTGTTATTTCGGCGACCAAGTAGGTCCGACTTCGGTCGGACTTTCTTTGCATAAGGGGAGGGGACGCTTTGCACACGGAACCGCTGGATCAATCCAACCTGTACCTGTTTCATGAAGGAACCCAGACGCAGGCCTACGCCTTGTTCGGCGCGCATCCGCTCCAGCAGGACGGCCAGTGGGGGACCCGTTTCGCGGTCTGGGCCCCGCATGCGACCAATGTCTGGATTGAAGGCGATTTCAACCAATGGTGCGGCAACGGATTCCGCATGGACCGCATCGGCGAGTCCGGCGTGTGGGCGCTGTTTGTGCCGGGCGTCGGGGCTGGCGCGCTCTATAAGTATGCGATTCAACACGAGTCGGGCGAAATCCGCGTCAAAGCCGATCCGTTCGCTTTTGCGGCCGAACTGCGGCCGAACACTGCATCGCGGGTGGTGGATGCCGGCGATTTTGCCTGGACCGACGCGGCCTGGCTGGCGGCGCAGCACGAAAACCCGATCTACTCAAGGCCGCTGAACATTTATGAGGTGCATCTGGGCTCCTGGCGGCGCAAGGCGGACGGCTCATTCCTCAGCTACCGCGATCTGGCTCACGAGTTGGTCGATTATGCGGTGGAAATGGGCTATACCCACCTGGAGCTGCTGCCGGTGGCGGAGCATCCGCTCGACATGTCCTGGGGTTACCAGCAGACCGGCTACTATGCGGTGACCAGCCGCTACGGTTCGCCGGAGGACTTCAAGTATTTTGTCAACCGGGCCCACGAGCGGGGGCTGGGGGTTTTGCTGGACTGGGTGCCAGGGCATTTTTGCAAGGATGATCACGGCCTGGCCCGGTTTGACGGCGAAAACCTGTTTGAACCGCAGGACCAGCTGCAGGCGGAAAACATCGAATGGGGCACGCTCAACTTTGACCTGGGGCGTTCGGAAGTGCGCAGCTTCCTGATTTCCAACGCGCTGTTCTGGTTTGATGTTTATCATCTGGACGGTCTGCGGGTGGACGCGGTCGCCAATCTGCTGTATCTGGACTTCGCCCGCCGGCCGGGCAACTGGCGGCCCAACAAGCATGGCGGCAGAGAGAATCTGGAAGCGGTCGATTTTTTGCGCAGGCTGAACGCGGCGGTGTTCGCCCGTCATCCGGCGGCGCTGATGATCGCCGAGGAGTCGACGACCTGGACCGGCGTGACCCGCCCGGCCCATCAGGGCGGTCTCGGATTCAACTACAAATGGAACATGGGCTGGATGAACGACATGCTGCGCTATGTGAAGCTCGACCCGCTGTTTCGCAAGGGTTCGCACAATCTGGTGACCTTTGCGATGATGTACATGTATTCGGAAAACTTCGTGCTGCCGTTGTCGCATGACGAAGTGGTGCATGGCAAGCGGTCGCTGCTGGACAAGATGCCGGGCGATTA
>CAZOJA010000550.1:0-1892 GCA_964579955.1 uncultured Veillonellaceae bacterium
TGTTTTTATAAAGAAAAATCTGGCGGTTATTCGGTAATTTTCCCTGACCTCAACCATTTGGCGACTTGCGGTGATACGTTGGATCAGGCGTTGGCCATGGCTGTGGATTGTCTGGCCGGTTATCTTTATTCTGCCGCCCGGGATGGCGAGAAGGTTCCCCAGCCCTCAGCTTTTAGTTCAATCCGACCAGATGCGGAATACGACGAGTATGAAGAAGTTTTTGTGAATTTGGTTGCGGTAGACGTGGCTGAGTATGCGAAAACTCATTTTGAAAAAGCAGTCAAGAAAACACTGACCATTCCAAGGTGGCTGAATGAACGGGCTGAGCGTGAGGGAGTAAATTTTTCGCAACTGCTGCAGGCCGCGCTGCGGCAAAAGTTGGGCGTGTAGTGCGCATTGAACATTAGGGTAAAACAAGTGCTATAGTAAGAATTAAGATGGTGCGGAGGATATGAAGTCGTGAAACGGTATCAAACTTCTGTAAGTTCAAACGGTCTGTTGGGCATACCGAAAGAATTCCGTGATCATTTCCGCCTGAGTGCCGGCAGTCGCATGCAAATCTCAGTTGAAAATGGAAAAGTTGTTTTGCAGCCACGGGGTATCGCCGATGAAATTGAAGATATCATTTTTGCGAGATTGAAAGAAGATGGCCAACGGATGACGGAACAAAACATTAAACACTATCAACGACTCATCAATCAGGCGTTTGACCGAATGATTGCGGAGGCACGGGCCGAGTATGAGCGCGGGGAAGTTGTGACGCGGGAAGCTCAGTCATAGTATTGATTTTTGAAAATAGGGAATCGCGAGAACTTTTACAAGGAATTACTGAATCGACTATTGTAGGAATGGTATCGTCGAGTTAAATGACTTGGCGGCGCGGTTTTGCGTCAGAGTAACAGCGGAATAAGCCAAGTTATAAATCTTATGTTTTGTGACGCGTCAATCTCTTAGTGGAGACTGGCGCGTTGCTTGTTTTTGGTGACCGTAATGTTGGGTGTTGACAATAGTATCAAATGTGATACTATAAAAATAATCGAAGAGGTAATTTGTATGAGTAAACTCGAAAAGCTTCTTGAAAAGATCAAGAATAATCCCAAAGCAGTTCGATTTGAGGAACTTGACAGGATTCTTATTGCTGGCGGCTTTGTGAGACGTCAGCCCAAGGGCGGGTCCAGTCACTACGTCTATCAGCGCGATGAAAAAACGATATGTGTTCCTTTTAGACAACCGCATATATTGCGTATTTATGTTGAATTGGCGATAGAATTGATTGGCGATTGTTTTGGGGAACCGGAAGGAGAAAGCGATGAAGAAGGATTTTGATTATTATATGACTCTGCCGTACAAAATTGTTTTGTTGCCTTCGCCGGAAGGCGGATATGGGGTGGAGATACCCGAATTGCCGGGCTGTATTTCGCAAGGGGAAACGCTGACGGAAGCAATGTCAATGATTGAGGATGCCAAACGTGCCTGGATTGAAATAGCTCTGGCTGATCAAGCGCCCATCCCGGAACCGGTTCGCGGCGGCGTTGAGTTTAGTGGAAAATTTGTTGTTCGTGTTCCTAAATCGTTGCATCAAGAGCTCGTTCAGAAAGCCAGGGCGGAAAATGTCAGCTTGAATCAGCTTGCCACCTATTTGCTTTCTTCCGGGGTCAGTAAGCCTGGGTTACGCATGTAGAGACGTTCAGTTGCAGTTGCTGCAGGCTGCGCTACGGGACATCAATCGAATTGTTGACCAAAGGCGGTTGGCGTTCTTTCCGGGGGAAAGGGTGCGACCGTCTTTTTTGACCTTCGGCGGTTGAAGGAGTAGAATAAGAACCTGGAAGTTTTGATTAAAGGAGGCGACGAATCATGGCAATGTGGCAAAAGAATCTCTGGGTCCTGGTTGT
>CAZOJA010000551.1:0-1885 GCA_964579955.1 uncultured Veillonellaceae bacterium
GTCGCGCACCAGCGACGTACTGAGAGATATCCAGACGATGCGGCCGGATTTGTGGCAGTAGCGTTTTTCCAGTTGGCAGGTACTTATTTCGCCGGCCAGGATCCGGCGGCGAAAATCTGCTGTGGCGTTGGTATCGTCGGGATAAGTGATGTCGCGAATGGTCATGGTCATCATTTCTTCCGCCGTATAACCGACATAATTGCACAAAGCCTGGTTGACCTTGATCCAATGGCCATCCATGGAAACGATGGCAATGCCGATCGGCGAATATTGGAATGCGTTGGAGAACCGCTGTTCGCTTTCACGCAGTTCTTCTTCGAGTTGTTTTTGGTTTTTTTCCATCGTCATTCACCCCGCATATTGCGCCGGAGAAGTTGAAAATAAATCAGGAGATTACTGTTTTATTCTGGACCGGCACACCGACTCCCTGCCAATGGTTTAATACATTCTGTTATTTTTTTCTGACGGTAAGTCAAGCGCTTTCCCCTGCCTGCGATGCAGCGCTGTTATTCTGAATTTACAGGGATTGCCGGACACTGGCGGCAGGTATATAATGGAACCGTCAAAGGAATTTTCACACAATTCAAAACCGTATTGTGGGAACGGGTGGCAAGAGGGGAGTGATAATGGCTGGGAGCTGATCGTTGCAAGGGTTTAAACGGATGAAAGGTTGTCAGATACGACACGATTTTTTTAAAAACAAGATAGGGAGGGTGCCAGGATGAATTTTGTAAAAAGACCCATGTTATGTCTTACGGTTTGCTTGCTGTTGGTATTCATCAGTGCTGTAGCGTCGGCAAATCCGATGGCAAATATAGTGAACGTTTCCGGCGGCCCAATTTACATATATGATACAGGTGGCGACACCAAAAACCCCATTGTGTTGGCTGACGGCAAGACACTCAGCAATCACCAGCTGGCGTCTGCGGCCGGCCGAAGGATCTGGATTGCTTCGGCTCCGCTCAAAACCGTGGAAGCCGGCGGTCAGCCCAGCCCGCTGAATTTTGATGCTGATGCCGGGATTATGTTCAGCTTTTTTGAATATGCGGTAACCGGTGATAAATACACCATCGACCTGTCCTATGTCGATTACTTGTCCTATCCGTTGACGTTGAAGTTTAAAATGGAAGAATCACCGATCTGCGTGAAAGATACTGAGTATGGGTTCAAAAGCTTTTCGCATGTGGCCAATGCCCTGATCCAGCAAGGGCCCGCGTGGGGCCAGCTGGTTTGGAAAGATTACCAGCACAATGGTAAAAAAATCAACAGGATTTTTGCCCCCAGCTTTGTCTGGTCTTCAGACCCCGCTAGCCTGCCCACTGGTCTAAAAGCATTTTATAATGCCTATCCGCCGGAAGGAACGCAACTGTTTTCGCCGCACCAAAACAACGAGGTCTGGCAAAAATATGCGCAAATCGATGGATTTGGCGTGCCGGTTGAACCGCGCCTGATGACGGTCGGTTTCTCCAAAGCGTTGCTTGCCACTGCTTTCGTCGACAAAAATAAAAAACATGGCTTTTACATCTTTCCCAAAGACGCGCAGGCAGAATTCACCAACCTGAGCAATTCCAACACCATGACGGTGACTGTTTATCCCTACAAATAAGGAAGTTTTCGGTTCAACCATCTTATAGTTGAGCAACACCCCTCGAAGCAGCTCGGCGGCGAAACCGGCACGAATGCTTTGCGGGGTGTTTTGTTTGTGAAATCAGTAGACCCGCAAGCGCGAATTCTGCTTGTACAGGATTTACAAAATGAATTAAGTCAATATAATGAGGGTATATTGCAGGATGCACTTTTGGGACCTGACGAAGCTGCCTTCGAGACAAGGGGGGACTTTTCTTGTCAAAACACGATGAAATCATGAAACAAGTATTTGCGAATA
>CAZOJA010000552.1:0-1883 GCA_964579955.1 uncultured Veillonellaceae bacterium
GCTGCCGTCGCGGATGCGAATTTTCCGCAGAGTCGGTTGAAGAACACCGTTTGTGCGCGTTTCGTCCAAATAGCGCATTAAATTGACCGGATCATCCACAATAAAATCAAACACATGCATCGGCTTCTCAAGTGGGAATCGATACCCTGTCATCTTTTCAAACGCCGGATTCACCTCTGTGATTTCCAGCGTCTCGAGGTCAAATAGTGCAACCGCATCATGGGCCTGCATCATGAGCGACCTGTAGCGTTGTTCGCTTTGTTGAAGTTTTCCTTCAGCCTGTTTGCGCTCGGTGATGTCCAGGTGCGTACCCGACATCAGCAGCGGTTTTCCTTCCCCATCACGCTTTACCACCTTGCCGGAATCGAATACCCATACCCAGTATCCATCTTTATGAAGCATGCGCGAATCACAGGCATAGTAGGGCGTACGGCCCTCAAAGTGTTCCTGCAGCAATTTGCCTGATTGAATTAGGTCCTCCGGGTGCGCAAATCTCTGCCATGTCGCGATACTTGTCGGTTTCAACTCAGCCAATGTATAGCCGACGATCTCGGCCCAGCGCTCATTGAATACCGTCTCGCCTGTCTGAATATTCCATTCCCAAGTGCCCATCTTCGTGCCTACTATGATGTCTTTCAGTTTTTGTTCCGAATCTCGCAGCCGCGCCTCGCTCTCCCGCAATTTTTGCTCTGCCTGCTTCAGTTCTGTCACATCATTCACCGTCGTGATCAACAGACGGTATGCCGCCACCTCCACGATTTCAGCAGAGAACATCCCTATAAGCGGCCGGCCGTCTTTCGTTCTTAATTGAACTTCTATATTGCGTACCGCGCCATCTTTTTGCAGCTTTCGAAATAGTTTGTAACGTACTTCCGGGTGCTCAAAAATCTGCAATTCAACTGAACGTTTGCCGACCACCTCTGTACGGTCAAAACCGAGGGTGGATAAAAAAGCCTGGTTGACGTCCAGGAAGATTCCTTCCTCCGGTGTCGAGACCGCCATTAGGGAGGATGTAGTCTCAAAAACCTTGGCCAGTTTTTCCTCCGATATTTTTAGTGCTGAAAGATCTTTGGACACTCCGAACAATGCCGGTTTACCGTTCCATGTACCGGCAGTCACCCGGGTTTCGACCGGAATCTGTTCCCCACTTTTGCTAATCAGAGGAACCAGGCACGAATCTGCCGTTCCGGCCAGCATTTTTTCCACGATTCGCCCAGCCTCAGCCCGCCGCTGCACGGGATGCACCATCAGTACCGACTGCCCGGTCAGTTCGTCCTCTTGGTATTCGAGCCGGTTCAATACAATCTGATTCATGTGGATGATGCCGCCCTGCACATCAAGCACAAACAGAAAATCCTCCACGGTATTGAAAAAGCCAAAGAAGTTAGCTTCCCGCTCTCTCACTTTTTCTTCGAGTTCAACTCTTTCGGTTACGTCGTGAATGATGCTATGGAGTGCTTCTTTCTGCCCGATACGGATTGGAGTCGAATATACTTCCACCTGACGGATTTCACCGCTTGCCAGGCGATGTGGAAACAGAAAGGCATTTTCGTGACGCCGGGACGCCATTTCTATTTTTTCTGCGATTTCAATAGGTGGCAGCATGTATATTTCCATAATCTTCATTTGTTTCAGTTGCTCGAGGGAATAACCGTAAAAATCTGCAGCTGCCGGATTGGCATCAATAATGTCGAATGTTTCTTTGTCAACCAAAAGCATCACGGATTTATTATCTTGAAAATACGAACGAAAACGATTTTCGCTTTCACGCAGACGTTCTTCAGTCCGCACCCTCTCGGTAATGTCACGGATGGCTGGAATGAAAACCGGACGCCCATTCCATTGCAGGGAAGTTGCATTGATCTCAACCGGAAAAACTGTCC
>CAZOJA010000553.1:0-1883 GCA_964579955.1 uncultured Veillonellaceae bacterium
AATCATGCATATTTTCTTCGCCACTATTATGCAAAATCACATTGGCGTTGACAATCATTTTCATAACGACTTCGCATTGTTCATCGGTAAACAAACCGCCATCAAGAGGGCTGGCCTTTCCGGACGGCAATCTGTGCAGAAGGTTGCTCTCTAAAAAGCAATATCCGCACCCTTCGCATGTATCTGACACTAAAATCTTTCTCATTATTTTTCCCCTCTTTCATTCGTTAATTTCGGGTCGATTGTTCCACTGGATCGAAGGCCGTATTGCTGATTCACTCTCAACTCCTTGTGCAGTTTTTGCTTAATGTTGCTGGCTGGCAGTAGCGTTGACTGAAAAAAGAAAACCATGCTGCATCGAATCCCTAACCAGGCTTTTCACCTAGGTATAGGATACTGAAGCAGCATGGACAAAATGTGTCTATATTATTTGCACGACACACGCCAAGGAAACGATTGATTAAATAAATGATTTTCAATGTGTAAGCAAGTGTACTCATGCGCATGATACAATAAAGAAAAATGATCCCTAACAAGCTTGGCGAGAGGTAGTTGCTTTATGAAAATGGATGAAGTGGTTCTGCCAAATCGTGAAAAGATACTGCAACTAGCTGAGCAATATGGAGCGCGGCGAGTTCGCGTGTTTGGTTCGGTTGCACGACGTCAGGATGATGCTGAGAGTGACATCGACTTTCTGGTTGACATGGAACCAGGACGAAGTCTATTTGATCTTGGCGGACTTCTCGTAGACCTTGAAAAACTACTCAATTCAAAAGTTGATGTCGTTACAGAACGTGGGCTTAAAGACCGTATTCGTGACCGAGTGGTCCATGAGTCAGTGTTGTTGTGAGAGATGTAGATGAACGCTTTTGCCATTTCGGAAAATTATCTTTATATTATCCGAAATCTTAGGTATAATGAAAGCAAACAGGCGAAGAAGGTGAAATTGTGCAAAAGACGATTATTCGACCCATCAGTGAATTGTCAAAACGCATGGCCGACGTCGAGGCTTTTGTGGTGGAGCAGGATACGCCAGTTCATCTGACGAAGAACGGTTCCAATCACATGGTCATTATGAGTAGCAGCCATTTTGAAATGATGCAGGCAAAAATCGGCATGTTGGAAAATCTATTGCGCTCTGAAGCCGAAATTCGGCAAGGTAAATCCATACCTGCCCATTTGGCGTTTGGGGAAATTGATCAGTACCTAAAGGAGCGGCTTCATGTTCAAACAGGACTGCAAATATCAGGTTAATATAACGCCGAATGCCGTTTCAAACATCAAGGAAATCATTGATTTCTACGTTTATTCGATGAATTATCCTCCAGCAGCCAAAGAGTTCCGAGATGCGGTGTATCAAAAAATCCAGGATATCAGCCAAAACCCTTTTATGCACGGCGTTCCTGACAACTTACCCAGCTTTGCTAAATTAGGCTATCGCAAAGCCCTGGTGTATAAGCACCATATCATTCTGTATCTGATTGAGGAAGAAACGATCCACGTCGTTTATGTGGTTGATACGCGGCAAAATCTTTGGATGGCTGGCCCCGATTAAGTTTGCTTGCGATGCAATGTTCGCGAAACCTTCCATATAGATTGCCTTATTGCTGTGGAAAGCCCTTAAAATCTTGGGCCTAATTTTGGGCCTTATCATTCCAATTCGGTTCATTTTGCCAACTCACATGCATCGACACGATAGTCGCAAAATCCCAATAAAATAGGCCCGTTCCAAAGACTCATTTCTGGAGAAAAAAGCCAAATATGACTTTCGCATTTTAGAGGTCAGGGGTTCGATCCCCCTCGTCTCCACCACAAGAAATACAACGGTTCCGACGATTTCGTCGGAACCGTTTTTATTTTCTGTGTGGCAGCTCAGCTACAAC
>CAZOJA010000554.1:0-1871 GCA_964579955.1 uncultured Veillonellaceae bacterium
ATGCACATTTGTAATTGAAAGGCGGCTCCCTGCATGAAGATTCGCAACAAATTGCTGTTTGGGATCACCATGGTCGTCACGCTTACGATTGCATGGCTGGGATACATTAGTCTTTCTTATATCGACCGCATTGTGTTTGACCAGACTCGATCCCTCATGCGTCTGGCTTCCAAACAATCTGCAACTGAAATCGACAAATGGTTCGCCGCCCGGCATCTTCTCCTGACTGCAATAGCTACGGATTTTGAAACTGAACAATATAAACCTACAAATCATAATTTTTTGACTAAATTTCATTCTTTACAGCATCGTTTTCCCAGTTATTTTGAGTATATTTTCATTGGTTTTGAAAATAAAAGCATGCATACGACCCGGCCGGCACCATTGCCGCCCGAATATGATCCAACAGCCCGCCCTTGGTTCATTGCCGCCCAAAAGCAGCGGACATTTGTAATCACAGAGCCTTACCCAGACCGCTTAACCGGCGGCCTGGTCGCAACTATGGCAATGCCGGTAAATACACCTATAGCCGGGGTTATTGGCATTGACGTCAGTCTTGCTGATATGGCGGCATTGTGTAAACAGGCGATCTTCCATGCCTCCGCTGAAGCTCTGTTGCTCACCCACAACAATACAGTTCTCTATTCAACGAGCGATGCGCTCGGAAAACCCGGCACTTTTCTGGGTGAACTCGACTTTGGCCCATTGAAAAAAGATGATTTCGCCAATGTATCAAGATATTATTATCAATTGGAACGTTCGAACACTAAGTATGTCGTATTCATTTCACCCATTCCTGCCGCTAATTGGTCAATTGCCGTAGCATTGCCGGTTTCCGTTTTGTTTGCGGAACAGCAAAGTTTGATTGACCAAATT
Source organism: uncultured Veillonellaceae bacterium (assembly GCA_964579955.1). Classification (GTDB taxonomy): domain Bacteria; phylum Bacillota; class Negativicutes; order UBA1444; family UBA1444; genus UBA1444. The sequence continues at coordinate 877 of CAZOJA010000554.1, forward strand.
TTGTATATTGCATGTGTATCATACCTAATCGTTATCATTATGATCTATTGGATCATCAGCAAAATCACCCGCCCCTTGGCAGGGCTTGCCGCCACAGCCCAGCAACTGGAAGCCGGCGACATGAACGTTCGCTTCAATGCCAGTGGATCATATGAAGCCCGATATTTGGCAGAAAGCCTGGACCGAATGAAAATCAGATTGCTGGGCACCCTCGCAGAAAAAGACAACCTGTTGGAAAAGTTGACCGGACAAAATCAGGAGATACACGCACTATACAATCAAATGAAAGCGCTTAATGCCGATTTTGCCGAAACAAACCGCGAGTTGGGTTCGTTATACACACAAACAATCTTTGCATTATCTGACGCAATCGAAGCCAAAGATTCCAACACTCATGGCCATAGCAGCCGTGTCCTGATCTTTTGCGAACTCACCGGCATCGCTCTCGGCTGGAATCAACAAACAATGGAACAACTGCGTTATGCTGCCATTTTACATGACATAGGCAAAATCGGTATTCCGGAAGAACTATTGAATAAAGCCACTGCCCTGACCTCCGAAGAATTTGATGTTGTCAAAAACCATCCGGTTTTAGGCGCCAGAATCATTCACAACATCCCACATCTGGAACAGGCCAGTACTGCGATATTACAACACCATGAGTACTATTCAGGCCATGGCTACCCAGCTGGCCTATCTGGTGAGGAAATTTCCCCGTTGGCTAAAATTCTTGCCATATCAGATGCCTATGATGCAATGACCTCGGGCCGCCCTTATCGTCCTGCCCTAACCGAATCAGAAGCATACGATGAACTGCACAAGTGCGCCGGCAGTCAATTTGATCCTGAAATCATCAAAGTGTTTTGCGAAGCGATTCCTGCGCTGGCCGAGGTAGCGGAAAAACGCAGATCTTCAAGTTAATTTGTGGTATAATCCCTTTTGTGTTATGCTCTAGCACGATTTGGGATATAGGGGGTTCCATGTTGAAAAAATTG
>CAZOJA010000555.1:0-1871 GCA_964579955.1 uncultured Veillonellaceae bacterium
TGGATCCGGCGAATCGATGAGAACCGTGGACTGATTGCTGTCATCGATTGCACGGGGCATGGTGTGCCGGGTGCTTTCATGACGATGGCAGTAAACTCGATTCTTGACAATATCACGACGACGGTAAATGATGATCCTGCGACCATTCTGACGGAATTGAACCGCAGGGTAAAGGAAACCTTGCATCGCAGCGATCCCCGTGGCTTGGCCGACGATGGGCTGGACATCGGATTGTGTTATTGGGAGGATGGTCGCCGGATTGTATTTGCCGGAGCCAAAATTTCCCTGTTCATCAATCGGATGGGCCATGTGCAGCTGATCCGCGGTAATAACAAAAGCCTGGGCTATAGGCGTTCCAAGCCGGACCTGAGTTTTAGCAATAATGAATGGCTGCTGGAAGCGGGTGACGTATTTTATCTGACCAGTGACGGGTTTATTGATCAGAATGGCGGCGACCGTGACTATCCGTTCGGCCGCAAACGGTTTATCGACACCCTGTCCGGCTTATCCGGGCAGAGTTTGTCACAACAACGGGATGGCCTGATTGCTGCCTGGCAGAGCTACATGGGGGAAGAAATGCAGCGGGATGATGTGACCGTATTCGGATTCACATTTTGGTCGGAAGGGGAGCGGCGTGAAAAAAATGATGAATGATGAGCAGCTGTTCCAGGAAGAGCAGGAGACTCTCCGGATTGCCCAAGCTGTTGCAGCGGATGAAAAATACCAGGGCAATGAAATATTGCCGGCTTACCGGCAGTTGATCAGTCAATATGACAAATTATTGAAAGCGACCCGCAAGATATTTCGCATCAGTGATAATCAGGGAAAAGTTTTGCATCAGCAGCAGACCGAAATGCAAACACTGCTCGATAATGCCAATCAGGGTTTTTTGACATTCGGCCCGGACTTAAAGGTTGGGCGGCAATTTAGTGCGGAATGCAGCCGGATTTTTCGCCGCAATATTGCCGGCATTTCCATTTTGGAGCTGCTGACGCCGCCGGGACAGGAACCGGCAGAGCATTTGCGTCTCACATTCACTGACTTGTTTAGACTGCCGGTTGATCATGCAGCAAGTGCACTGAAAAACCTTCCGCCGGTGGTGAAAATCAACGACCGGGACATCCGCATCGAGTGCAAGTTTATTTTCCATGCGACCAATACGGATGAACACCCCTTACTGATGATGATGCTTACTGATATTACCGAGATTCTAAAAGCTGAGGAAGAGATTCATTATCTCAGTTATCATGACAAACTAACCGGTCTTTACAACCGGGCATATGTCGAAAAAACACTGTTGGAAATCGAGCAAACGGCAGTTTTATCGCTTAGTGTCATCGTTATCGATATGAATGGATTGAAAATAACCAATGACATGTTTGGCCATGAACAGGGAGATCGGCTGTTGGTAGCGATGGCACAGGTTTTGAAAGATTCCTGTCGTCCCGAAGATGTTGTCGCACGCTGGGGCGGTGATGAATTTCTCGTTTTATTGCCGGGCGCCACAGTCTCAATCTGTCAGCAAGTGTGTGAACGAATCAAGGCGGCGTGCGCTACCGCCGGTGCGGAACCGATCAGGCTGAGTGCGGCGATAGGCGCAGCAACGGGAAATGGACCGGTTCGGGGACTGACGGAACTTTTTTCTGTGGCCGAAAACAGGATGTATAGCAATAAAATGGAGAACAGCCGGGAAGTACGGGCCAGTATCATTGCCGATGTGGAGGCGCAACTGCAGAACAGTAGCAGTGAACCGGCAGGTCAAAGTCGGCGGGCCAGGTTATTGGCGGCTGAATTTGCCGAATTTCTGTCGAACGAGCCGGAGTTGGCTGAGAAATTTCTTGAATATATGGAACGGCGAAAGTAGTCATTTA
>CAZOJA010000556.1:0-1868 GCA_964579955.1 uncultured Veillonellaceae bacterium
GCTTGCGATGCTGTCAATGCATTACTGACCACCACATTGCCTGTAGAATTTTTCACCACATCAAGCGCCGACAATAACGGAACACCGCCACGTAACAGACTGGCAAGAGTCCGGGTAAATCGGGCAACGGCAACTTTTTTCACTAATATGCCAAAAACCGGCAATTTTAAAATCAACCGATCCCTCAGCTCCTTGCCTGCCGGTTGCTGCACTCCCCAACTGACGCCAAAACCGCAAATTACAGCCAAAATCAGCAGCAACCACCAGTATTTGGTCAAGAAACCGCTGACCGCCAGCAGCACCCGAGTCAATAATGGCAGTTCCACTTTCATTGACGCAAACATGCCGACAAACGTCGGCAAAATGAAAGTAAGTACAAAAATGACCACAAGTACAGCCATCGCCATGACAACAACAGGATAAATCATTGCCGCTCTAACCTTTTCATTCAACTGGTGCTCTTTCTCGAAATGAATCGAAAGCCGCAGCATGACATCGTCTAACATGCCGCCCAGTTCACCGGCTGCAACCATACTGGTCATGATGTCGGGAAATATCCCTTTCTGTTCTTCCATCGCCTGGGCTAACGCCATGCCATCCTGCACATTTTTGTACATCTTTTGCAGATGATCCTTGAGCCGGGGGTTCTCCGTCTGGTCGGCCAACACATTCAAACAGGTCAGGATCGGCAGGCCCGCTTCCAGCATCGTGGCAAACTGGCGGCAAAACACCGAATAGTCACGGGTGCTGATCGTGCGCAGGTTTTGCAGAATCACGCCGATATCCTGCGTCGACTTTGCCGGCCTGATCTGGGTGACATACAGGCCTTTGCTACGGATATGACCGGCGACGCCCGCTTCGTTCTCGGCCAGAATCAGGCCGGAGTAAAGCTGTCCGGAACCATCGCGCGCCTTGTACTCATATTGTTTTGCCATCGTCCACCTGTCTTAGCCTTTCAATAGCCGCTGCAGATTTTCCGGGTCGCTGGTGCGGGAAAACGCTTCTTCCTCGCTGATCGTGCCTTGACGGCACAAATCGCGCAACGCCGAGTCCATCGACTGCATGCCGAACTTGGCGCCGGTCTGGATCACGGACAACAATTGATGGCTTTTCCCTTCACGGATCAGGTTTCGCGTCGCCGGGGTCGAAATCATGGTTTCTACCGCCACCACCCGTCCACTGCCGTCGCGGCGGGGCAACAGCTGCTGCGCGACGATTCCCTGAAGCGCCAGTGATAATTGGGTGCGAACCTGCTGCTGCTGATAGGGAGGAAACACATCAATGATCCGGTCCACCGTCTGTGCCGCATCACTGGTATGCAGCGTCGCCAGCACGAGGTGGCCGGTTTCCGCCGCCTGTACGGCGATACTCACGGTTTCCATGTCGCGCATTTCACCGATCAGGATCACATCCGGGTCCTCACGTAAGGCAGCGCGCAAGGCATTAGCGAAGCTGAGCGAATCCGAACCGATTTCTCGCTGATTGACCATGCTCATTTTATGTCGGTGCAAATACTCGATCGGGTCTTCCAACGTCAAGATGTTGCAGGCACGCTCGTTATTGATCAAATCGACCATCGCCGCCATGGTGGTCGACTTGCCGCTGCCAGTCGGACCGGTTACGAGCACAAGACCTCTCGGTTTACGGGCCAGGTCGCTCAGTATGTCAGGCAAATGAAGATCTGCTATACTTGGTACCCGTTCCGGAATCAACCGGATCGCAATGGAAACCGAACCGCGTTGTCGAAAGGCGTTGACCCGAAACCGGCTCAACCCGAAAATGGTATATGAAAAATCGACTTCCCCTTTCTCCATAAACAGCGTCCGCCGATCCTGCGGCAAAAACGAGTCCAACAATTGCCGCGTGTC
>CAZOJA010000557.1:0-1866 GCA_964579955.1 uncultured Veillonellaceae bacterium
CCGTCACACCTGCTCCACAATCACGGAAACCCCGTCCGGAATTACCGTTACCATGGCATTTTCTCCCACGATCGCTTCGGCCATTTTCATTGCCTCCGCCAAAGTATGCGCTGCCTTGAAGCACAAGTTGCCGATGATCTCATGATCACATTGGTCACTGACAATGATGGTCGGATGTTTCAGTTGAATCCGGGCGGCAATCTGAGCTTCCCATTGGTCTGCAACAGTCGCTTCACGACCAATTTGCATGATCTTGCACATCACTTCTGATGCCCCTTCCTTCGCCTGCACAAACCAGTCGTAAAAAGCCTGTCCGCCGTGTCCATCATTGCAGGCAGCCGCAATGATGATTACTCCGTCAGGTTTACAGGTAGCCTCTGCCGCCGACATCCCTTTCACCGCCTGATACACGTTCTGGTCCAAAGGATAACCGCCGTTTGAGGTCACAACGATGTCTGCCGGGACTGCCTTTACTGAGGCAAGGTCCTTGACAAATGAACATCCTTCAATATGGGCAAGCTCACTGTCACCAGCAAACGCCTTGATAATTCTTTTTTCTGCATCAATAACAACATTAAGAATAAACGCCAGTTTTGCCGCTTTGGCAGCTGCGATCATGTCAATATGCAGCGGGTTGCCGTCCAGCACGCCAGCCCGGGCATTGGGATGGGCAATGAACTCCGAGCAGTGATTGGCCAACACCGTTACTTTGCTGACAATACCCGGCAGAATGCTTTTGCGCCCGCCAGAGAAACCGGCAAAGAAATGCGGCTCGATAAAACCTTCCGCAACCAGCAAATCAGCTTCCATGGCCAGTTTGTTGATTACCAAGTCACCACCGGAAGGCAATTTGCCTATCGTCACCATCGCTGCATCGTCACGGCAGTCATGCATGACGATTGTCTCTGCCGCCAACAACTCCAGCCCAAATTTATTTTCCATTTCCGCTCTGGTCATCCCCCGATGAAAACCGGTTGCAACCAAAAACACAATCTCTGCCTCAGGATTTCCGGCACGGATTTCCTCCAACATAATCGGCGCAATCACTTTTGTGGGCACCGGTCTTGTGTGGTCGCTGGTAACAATGACAATCTTTTTTTTACCGCGGGCCATGTCTCGCAACCGGGGTGCGCCAATTGGCGCTTCCAACGCCTGCCGGACCAGGTCTGCCTGGCTGGCTGTTGGTTTGTAGTGATGAGCTTTGGATTCCAAGATTCCGGCAAGTCTGTTGTCTGCAATTCTTAGGTCTAGATGGGTTTGGGCATACGGAATAGGAATTGTCGCCATTTACATACGCCTCTTTTCTTTGTTATTTTTCGTCACAGCATCATTATTCAAACAAGAACCATCCGGCATATTTTTAGCCTCTATATTATTTATGCTATCATTGAAAATACTCCTGCGGCATCATGGACAACAATAACTCCTGTTTTTTATCTAATAAGATAAAAAACAGGAGTTATTGTTGCAGCTATTCGTGACTGTTTTGTTTGGCAATTAGCTTTTCCTTGATCGAGGTGAACTGAAATGACCGCAAAATCGCTGCAAGTTTATTCTGCGTACCCTCGACATTATGATACTGGATAAAGGATTCCAATCGCGGCAACTTCAATCGCCGCTCAGCAGCATCCAACTCCCGCGGGTGCAGGTAGACGATGCTATGACGACCGGCTTGGTTGCCAGAACGAATTATGCGTTTGATCAGCCAACTGGGAAACAACCGAAAATAAAACCCGCCGGAATAGCCGAAGTTTCGACCGCCAATCTTCAAAACGGACATCGGAACTTCAAGCAGTTCCAATTTCCTTCCATTCACCACCGGGCGATGAATTTCGGTCGGCGCGTCAGGAATTCCATAGAGAAAAG
>CAZOJA010000558.1:0-1865 GCA_964579955.1 uncultured Veillonellaceae bacterium
ATTATTTTAGTGTTTCCTATCCACGGAAATGGCTGAAGCTGCCGAATTGCAGCGTTGGCAGCGCGGCCTGCAGTTGTCCGACCATTGCCGGGATGCCCAAACCGGCCGCCGAAAAACCGGGCAGGGCCGCTCGCAGTTCATCTGGATCCATATTGAGATTGCGCAGCTGAATCATATCCACGCCCGTATCCTGGAGAAAATCGCGCCAGGCGGCAATTTCCGCCGGCGAGTCATTCACACCGGGAAACAGCAGCATGTTGATTGAAACATGGCGTTGTTTCTGCTTTGCATAGCGAATGGATGCCCGGACATCCGACAGGGTATACGTCGAACGGTAATAGGCCTGATGAGTTTCTTGCCGCGCACTGATCAGGCTGACCCGCAAACTGTCAATGCCGGCATCGACGACCTGCCGGATTCCCTCAGTGTATCCGGCATTGGTATTCATATTGATAATGCCCCGCTGGGTTTGCCGTCGGATTTCGCCAATCGCCGCGGCAATCGTGTCGGCCGCCAACGCGGGTTCGCCTTCACAGCCCTGACCGAAACTGATGATCGGCTCCGGTGCGGTAGTCAGATGATAAAGGGCAACCGCGGCCACTTCCGCCACCGTGGGACTGAACTCGATCCGGCTCTGTGGCGCCGGACAACATTCCGAGGGTTGCAACGAAATACAGCCGAGACAATTGGCATTACAGACCGGTGATGTCGGAATGCCAGCCTCCCAGCGATGATAAAACAGATTTTGCGCCGTGCAGCAATGCCACTGACTGGAACAATGCGCCAGATGATCGACCAGGCGGTTTTCCGGCAATGCTTTGCGGACTGTCGCAATCCGCCTGCGCAAATCCTTACCATTATAGAGCACCGGATCCCATTTGTCGGTCTCGTCGCTGCGCATCGCTGCCACCCACAATTTGCCCCGGCTCCAGGCAACGGCTGTATAACCGAACAGCGGCAGTACTGGCGCCCCGGCCTGTTTCTCATAGGCCGGCAACAACAGCCGGGTATAGCCGACCGGCAATGTCGCCGCCACAGCAAATTTATTACGACCGAGATTTTTGATCGCACCCTGCCGGAAACCTACCGCGGTTCTGGCCGGCAAAAACATCAGCTGGCTGCTTTCCGGCAGCGGAATCATATCCGCCTTTTCACAAGCCCGTACCGTACCGCCGCTTACACCAACCGCGCCCCAGTCTGGCGCATCAAAAATTTCGCCGCGTTCATCGGCAAATAATCCAGTCAGCATATTCAATCTCCCTGGCGGTTGAATCGGTTCATCGCCGGCGCCGCACCTTCGCCAAGAACTGCTTCCACAGCATCAGCGGCAATATCGATCATTTTTTTGATTTCCGGCAACTCTTCCGGGCTGAACCGCCCCAACACATAGTCGGCAGTGTCCCACTCAGCCGGAGGTCGGCCGATACCGAACTTAATCCGGACAAACTCATCCGTGCCCAGCTGCCCGATCATCGAATCAATCCCCTTGTGTCCGCCAGCGCCGCCCCGTTCGCGAATCCTCAGTCGCCCCACCGGCAGGTCGAGATCATCATGGATCACAATAATATCCGCTGATGCAACTTTATAAAACTTGGCGGCCTCACGAACTGCCGTACCGCTCAGGTTCATAAACGTCTGCGGTTTGACAAGCAGCACCGGGCCACTGGCCCGGTGCTCGGTAACTTCTGCTTCGAAACGGCGTTTCCAGTTTTCACTGCGCCAGCGACTGGCCAATTCATCGACAACCAAAAACCCGATATTATGTCGGGTATCTTTATAACGGGCGCCGGGATTTCCAAGGCCCACAACGATTTTCAACGCAGTTCGCCTCCGTATCAGGTGTCAAACAGACGGCTGACCGACAG
>CAZOJA010000559.1:0-1864 GCA_964579955.1 uncultured Veillonellaceae bacterium
TTAGTCGTACGCCCGGCATGGGCGTCATCTATAGGATGAAAGTTCCGAACGGGGGCTGGCGAGCGCCAACCGTTAGCCAAGAGCAAGGGTGTCCGCCGTGAGACGGAATCTGAAGGAAGCTGGAGGCAAAAGCTCGACCTGAGGTACACGAACCCAATTTGAGGCTGTTTCAGTCGGACGAGTCTGCGACACAAGGCGAAGTCCGAAGCCGCCAAGGACTGAGGCAGTAAACTTGGGCAGGTGCATGAGCGGAAAGATGACGTTCTTATCCGGGGAGGCCTGCGGTTACGCCGACTGAGTCGGTAACCGCCGCCATGAGGCGGCGCTGAAATCGCAGGAGTCAGCCGAGGCCATAGTACGGAGAGCGGGACGCCGCACCGGAAGGGCCGAACCCAAAGAAAGAGAGGGAAACCATGAGTTCGCGTAATGAGCAATTACAGCAGAAAACTTCGAAAGAAGGCTGGCGGCAAAAAGTAGCGGTGAAGCCGCAAAAGTATGCCGGAGCGCTGAGCCCATCACCGGCACAAGTGGAATCATCCTCTCGCGCAGAAGACCACAGCGAACTGCTGGAGAAAACGCTGGAGCGGGAAAACATGAAACGCGCCTACCAGCGGGTGAAACAAAACGGAGGAGCTCCCGGAGTCGACGGGATGGACACCGCCGCATTGGCGGGATATCTCAAGACAAACTGGGAACAAATCAAAGAGAAGCTCCGCACGGGCGCCTACAGACCGCAACCCGTAAAACGGGTGGACATTCCAAAACCCGGAGGCGGGAAGCGGGCGCTAGGCATCCCGACTGTACTTGATCGCCTGATCCAGCAGGCCCTATTGCAGACACTGACCCCGATATTCGATCCGCATTTCAGCCCGGAAAGCTACGGCTTCCGACCGGGAAAACGGGCGCATGACGCAATCCGGCGTGCACAGGAACACATCCGGGAAGGCCATCGATTCGTAGTGGATATGGATTTGGAGAGGTTCTTCGACCGGGTCAACCACGACATGCTGATGGCGCGGGTGGCGCGACGAGTGAAAGACAAAAGAGTCCTGAAGCTCATCCGCAGTTATCTAAACGCCGGAGTCATGACGAATGGCGTAGTAACGAGGAACACAGAAGGAACGCCGCAAGGCGGGCCTTTGAGTCCGCTGTTGTCGAACATTCTGCTTGACGACCTGGACCGGGAACTGGCGCGACGTGGGCACCGGTTCGTCCGCTACGCGGACGACTGTAACCTGTTCGTGCGAAGCCAGCGGGCGGGAGTACGGGTGATGGAATCGGTGGTCCGATTTGTGGAAGACAAGCTCAAACTCAAGGTAAACCGGGAGAAAAGCAGGGTGGACCGGCCGTGGCGCCGAAAGTTTCTTGGCTTTAGCTTTTTGAACGACAAAGCGGGGACCGTCCGACTGGCGCCAAAGACCCTGGAACGTTGCAAGGAGAAAATCCGTCAGCTCACGAGCCGGACATGGTCCGTGGCGATGGAAGAAAGAATCCGGCAGGTAAACCAGTATCTACGGGGCTGGATCGGATACTTCCACGTGGCATCAGCCAAGAAGCATTGCGAGGAACTGGACCAATGGCTACGGCGGCGAATGCGCATGTGCCTTTGGAAACAATGGAAGAGGACACGGACACGGTTTCGCAACCTCCGGTCGCTGGGCGTGTCGGAGTGGGCAGCGTGGATGATGGCCAAATCCAGCAAGGGACCTTGGGCAATGGCCCGTAACACGAACAACGCCCTTAACGTCACCTACTGGGAACGTCAAGGGCTGTTGAGTTTGCTTGCATATTATGGAAAACTTCGTCAATCTTTGGGAACCGCCGGATGCGGACCCGCATGTCCGGTGGTGTGAGAGGTCGGGGG
>CAZOJA010000560.1:0-1863 GCA_964579955.1 uncultured Veillonellaceae bacterium
TTCACCAATAATTCCTCCTACTATTCATCAATCTATGACCCTACATCAGTGTGACAGCACTTCATAGCCGCAGATTAAATCGCCTCCTCTTTTTCTGGAATACGACAAATATTACAGATTGCACAAAAACAAAGAGTGATCATCTGCACAATGTATACAGTATTTGTCGAGTTGCGGGATTATTCTACTGTTTTCAGTCAACAATGTCAATCATAGATTACTAAAAATATTAAAACAATCAAACCGTAACTTCTTCAGTACTTACCAGACATTTTGTATCTCGTAGCTCTTAGAAAACAAGAACAGCCGGAAAATATCCGACTGTTTTAGCAAAGCAATATTATTGGTGCGGGCGAGAGGACTTGAACCTCCACACCTTGCGGCGCCAGATCCTAAGTCTGGTGCGTCTGCCATTCCGCCACGCCCGCATGGTTACTGTTGAATTATAGCAGAATATGGACAAAAATCAAGCTGTCGGAACAAAAGGTCCATCAAGGTAACCTGGTAACGAAGGTAACCATTTTTGTATTTATCTTAATATTTATCAGCGAACAAGCTATGCATCGAAAATCAAATCGAATATAGTTGGATAATACATTTTTTCATTGCCTGCTTTATCTCGTTACCTGAAATTGCTGGTTGTATTGATATTATCAGATACAATTGTTTTTACTATAAATTCGACACAGTGAGCTACTCCTGCGAAAAGCGGAATTGAAAATGGCGGCGCGAACTTGTTCCTGAGTATTCCTGCACAGGTGACTGACACCAGGATCATCGGTCATCCAAGACAATAACTGCAGAAGGTGCCTTCCTCTGCCTCAGTTAAATGCGTTAACTGATTTAACCCCCAATTCTTACTACTCACCACGATACTGGGGTTTGCGTTTCTCTTTAAATGCCTGGATTCCTTCTGCATAATCATAGCTGTCATATACTTTACGCCGCAAGCCCTGCAGGCGTTCAAAATTATCCGGGCTCAGCGGCCTAGCATCGCCCAGTAATCGTATTTGTTCCTTAATGACGGCAATAGCCATCGGGGAGTTGTTGAGAATAACGGCTAGCATTTGCTGCACCTTTTGTTCCAGTTCCCCCTCCGGCACATAATAGTTTACAATACCCCATTCTTTTGCAGTGGCCACATCAATCGGTTGCGCCGTGAAAAACATCTCTCGCACATGATCCAGGTGCATCCGGTTCAGAAAATGCATGATTCCGGAAGCATTATAGGGCAATCCCAATTTGACCGGAGTCATGGCAAAAGTCGCTGAAGTATCGGCAATTACCATATCACAGCACATCACCAAATCACATGCCCCACCCCATACGCTGCCACTTACTTGAGCGATAACGGGGGCAGGAAACGTCTGTATTGCATGCAGTAACTCTTCCAAATGATCAAAATATCCCAACGGATCACGCTTGCCGACCGGCAGTTCATTGATGTCGTGTCCGGCCGACCATACATTATTTTTGTTCGGAGTTGCTTTCAGGACAACTGCCCGAATTTTTTTTGCCTCAAATTCTTTAAGACAGGCGATAATCTCGTCATCCATTTGTGCGCTCAGTGCATTAAGCCGGGAACTATTGTCGAGAGAAATATAACCTACCTGATCCTTCATTTCAGAAATTATCATTTCTTCCTCCCCTTTCGCATTATCAGCTGATATCACTCGGCATTTCCAACGGCCAAACACTTTGCTGTTTCGACAGGATCCCAATTTGTTCCTGCTGCATAATAAAAAGCTTCCGGTAACTACCGGAAGCTTTTGTGTTAAACTGGTGACCCACGATGGACTCGAACCATCGACTCCCTGATTAAAAGTCAGGTGCTCTACCGACTGAGCTAGTGGGTCATATGGC
>CAZOJA010000561.1:0-1863 GCA_964579955.1 uncultured Veillonellaceae bacterium
CTAATCCAATAATGATGATACTGACCACGATCACCGCAAATAAACGATGAAAACTTCGCCATGTACGAGTCATGTCAGCACCTCCCCAAAATCAGCCTCAGATGTTCTTGCCGCAATTGCTGCAAAAACGCGCACCGGGGGGCAGCGCAGCACCGCAGTGCGGGCAGCCATAAGCAGCCGGCTGTTGCGGCGGATACTGCGGCGGATAACCGCCAACCGGCGCCGGATAAGCCTGTTTGGACAACACCAGTGTACCTGCGATCATATCATGCAATCCCTGCTTGCGCTGTGTAAAAAAAGCCATAATATACCCGATCAAAAACCAACCGCTAAGAAAGGCTTTGACGGCCAGTCTGATCGTGGCGCGTCCCAACGAGATCCGGCCGCCGTTGACGTCAGTGACCTGAATGCCCATAATTTTCTTGCCGATCGTACCTTGCCAGGATGAACTCTCCATCATTGCAAAATATGCCCAGGAAAGCAGTACCGAGATGATCATAATAAAGCCAAATCCGGCAAACACCGTACCGACATCCGTTGCCGCCATGCCGGGATTATATGTCTTTCCTGCAGCTCGGGTTACCACACGGGCTGCCATCATTGCGCTAAGCACCGCAGAAATGATTCCGATCGGAATCCCGATAATCACTCCGTCCATCAACATGGCCAGAAAACGTGCGCCGATCCCCGCATAGTTGGTCGGCCCATAATTCATCACCGGCGGATAACCCGGCATTGGTTGTTGCTGATAATTGGGCTGCTGATAACCACCATAGTTGGGTGGCGGCGGTGGTGGCTGACTTGCGAACATTGCATTGCCGCATCCCTGGCAATAAGCAACATCAGGCGGATTATCCCTGCCACAACGTTGACAATTCATTTCTATTCCCTCCCTGATAAATTTTTAAAATCCCCCTGAACAATCAGGCTTCAAATCGTTTTAGCAGTTCCAGCGGATGATTTAACAGAACCGATTCAAGAAACTCTACGGGGATTCCAGCGCCTTGCGCTACTTTGGCTGCGAAACCAGCTTTCATGATGTTGTCCGGCGAATGCGAGTCGCTGTTGACAATCAGTTTGGCGCCGACTGCCAACCCCACTTTGGCCACATGTCCATTGGTCAGTGAATGTCCGCCGCGGGCCGTGATTTCAAGATAGATTTGGTTGACGAGGGCAATTTGCGCTTCTTCGGTTGTTATAAATCCCGGGTGAGCCAGGATATCGACATAAGAAGACATCAACGCCGCCCTGTTGGTCCCCGCTTCAACCGGCTCGACCGGCGTCTCGCCATGCACCACAACCACTTTGGCGCCAAGCTTTTTCGCCATTTTGGCGCATTCGTTGATTGCAGCAGCCGGCACATGGGTCAATTCCACTCCCGGCAATGCTTTGATTCCCCAGTGCTTCTCCGCCAGCAGACAATCACGGGAAACCTCCCGAATCACCTGCTCCATATTGGCCAGACCCACATGATCGGTAACCGCGATGGCGCGATAACCAGCCACATGTGCTCTGCGAATTAACTCGATCGGTGACAAGACGCCGTCACTGAAAAAAGAATGTGTGTGAAAATCAAATGTCATTTCATTCGCCTGCCTCTCAAGACAAAACTTTCGCTGTTCCCGTTGAAATTTCCTGCTTTAGCCAGTCATAATGCCGGACAAAAAGAATGACTGGAGATTAGTCCAGCCATTCTTTGTCTTATTTGCAAGCTTGTGCAGTGAGTATTCCTGAACAGAATTAACCGATGCAGGCCATGCCGCGACGAATCGCTTGTTCGTTTAGTTTCATCACTTCCGGTTTGTTTTTGAAAATTTTCTTCGCCAGTACCTGCAAAACCGATTCGATTTTCACGACTCCGCT
>CAZOJA010000562.1:0-1857 GCA_964579955.1 uncultured Veillonellaceae bacterium
CCGCCGGCCCCAGGCCGGGCAGCACACCCACCGCCGTCCCCAGCACCGCGCCGATAAAACCGAACAGCAGGTTGACCGGGGTCAGCGCCAGCGCAAAGCCATTCAGCAAGCCCTGCATTTCAAGCATTTCTGTGCGCCCCCCTCATATCAGGATACCCGTCGGCAGTGAAATCGACAGCAAGCTGGTAAACAAGTACAAGCCTGCTGTGCCGCCAATAACAAGCAGTACCACCGTTTTCCAGGAAGAGTGCTCGACAATGCGCAGCCAGGCGACAAACAACAGGGCTGAAGACGAAATGAAGCCCAGCCGGCCGATCAGCAGAACATAAACAAACATGACGCAGGCCGCCTTCAATGGCCGGGCCCAGGATCCCTGCGCCCATAAGGCTAAGGGGACAGCGTCCGCGCCCAGATTACGGACAAAGAACACGAGCGACAACAAGGCCAGCAGCGATGCCAGCCAAAACGGAAAGAAGCCGGGCCCCGGCGCCTGAAAAGTACCGAACCCTATCTGCCAGGCGCCGATTGCGCCGCCCACACCAATCAGAAACAAGCTGATCGCGGCAATACGTTCCCAGCGTTTCATGACCGGCAATCCATCACAATCGTTTTTCCCTGCCGGGACGAGGCATAAATCGCCAGCACGATCGCCAGCGCTTTGGTTCCCTCTTCGCCGGTCACCAATGCATCGCGCTTTTCCTTGATGGCGGCAATGAAATCTTCCAGCTGAGCCTGGTGATTCACATGGGAAATCGCCGGCGAATTAGTTTCGCCGTAAGAAATCTTAACCGGCGTCAAATATTCGCTTTCTTCGCAGCCCTGGACTTTCCAGGCGGTGATATTGCCGCCCTCCAGCGTAAAGAAGCCTTTTTCGCCATGGATCTCTATTTTTTCCTTTACCCCCGGCCATAGCGCCGTAGACCCTTCGATCACGCCCACCGCACCGTTTTGCCACTCCAGCACCGCCACGCCCAGGTCTTCGGTTTCAATCGCGTGCACAGCCGTCCGCACATGGCCGCAGATCGATTTGACCGGCCCCATGAACCACTGCAGCAGGTCGATGGTGTGGATCGCCTGATTGATCAGCGCGCCGCCGCCCTCGATCGCATGGGTGCCCCGCCAGGCATTGGCCTTGTAATATTCGGCCGAACGGTACCATTTCACATAGGCGTCGCCCTGAATGATCCGGCCCAGCAGCCCGGCGTCCAGCGCCGCCTTGACCTTTTGCGCCGCCGGTGAAAACCGGTTCTGAAACACCACCGACAAGGTCAGCCCCCGGTCGCGGTAGGCTTTGACCAGCTGCGCCGCATGTTCCAGGCTGACATCGATCGGCTTTTCCACGAACAGGTGCTTGCCGGCGGCTGCCGCTTTGACGCCGTACTCGGCATGATAGCCGGGCGGCAGGCAATTGATCACGGCATCGACCGTCGGATCAGCCAGCACGGCGGCAAAATCTGGATAAACCGCCATACCGTATTTGGCGGCGAACTCGGTGGCCACAGCCTGGTTGCGTCCCCATACGCCGCGCACATCAGCGCCGCTAATTTCCTGCAGGGCAGCCGCGTGGACATTGGCGACCATACCGCTGCCTAATATCGCAATCCCTACTCGCTTCATATCAGTCCACCACCAACATGCCCGGACGGACAAACTGCACGCCGTCGATTTCCTGCCTGACCTGCGGGAAAATCACCGGCTGCGAGATCATGACCGGTCCCTGTGATGTAGCGATAAAGCCGTCCTCGGTCTTGGTGCCGGTGATCGACGGATTCCAGCAGAAAGCCTGACGTTCCTGCACTAGGTCTTTGGTCTCGGCCACCACTTTGATGTCCCGTGCATAATAGCCCATCGAACCGC
>CAZOJA010000563.1:0-1854 GCA_964579955.1 uncultured Veillonellaceae bacterium
TCATCGCTCTATTTCGGGAGCCTGAAGCAGTTTTCGCACAAGAACGGAGATTTCTTGCGTCAATTCGTCAAAATCCGGCAGAACATCATGGAAATAGGGGTATTGAACCAGGGGCTGCAACAAAATCCCGGAATAAACCGTGATCCAAAAATAAACTTGTTTCCGGGGAATTTCGCCGTCTGCCATGCCTTCCTCCAGAATCCGCCGGATCAAAAAATGCGGCTTGACCTCTTCCGGGGCCGTATCCCAAAACTGGTACTGCGAAAGCAGGGTAAACCGGATCTCCGCGGGGTATTGCCGATAAAGCTCATACGTCACTTCGACCAGGCGGCACAGTTTGTTCACCGCGCCGCTCACTTCGGCGTCGATTCGCTGGAGACGCCGGGTATAGTCGGAAATGATCGCTGTAAAAATATATTGGGCCATTTCTTCTTTTCCTTTGAAATGCTTGTATAGTGCGGCCTCGGAAACGCCGGCCGCTTTAGCCAGGTCACGGACGGATACCGCATCATAACCCTTGGCTGCAAACAGCGCCAGACTGGCCTTTAAAATATCCCCCTTCTTTCCGTCATGAACAAACAAGTGTTGCATAAACAAAACCCCTCTCATTTCAACCTTGCGAATTTACCTTATCCGAATTCCCCAAGGGCTGCAAAACCAGGATTCCGGCCGCTGCAGCCAGGTGCTTCAGACTGTGACCGCTCATCAGGTGAGACGTAAAATTGTAGATGGCAGTGTCCTGCATTTCAAAAACTTTGGCCAGAAGATAAGCCAGCAAAAGCATCCAGTACATCCGGTCACGCCCGGGATTGCCGGGGAACAGGATGAGGATCAAGGGAATCAACACCATCGGCAAATATTGAATTAATATATACAACCGGAGGTCGCCAGCACCAAGTGCTTCACTGACCCACCAGTACACTACGCTTAAGGCGCCGAAATGAATGGTGAAAAGAAAAGTTCGTCTGCCAAAGCGAGCCCCAAACCGTTCCGAGCAAAAACAAGCAAAAAGAGAACCAAAAGCCAGCGTCATCGGCAGCCGATCCCAAAACAAGGTGTTGTTGGAAGGCTGCCAGTGATAGTATGCAGAACCGATTCCAACACCGATGACGGCAGCGAAGAAAAAGACCCACAGGTGATTGTTTTGAACTGAACCTGGTTTTTTGCATCTTATCAAGCCGAGAAGCCCCGCAAAGATAAATCCGACATTGGAAAGCACATTGCATATATTGGAGATTCCACCGAACCCGGCTGTATCGACAAATTGATGATACGCAAGGTTTTGCGGAATCGGGGCCAACGAAAAAACCTTATATGCAGCGATAAAAATTACCAGAAATACTACGCTGGCACGCACTGGGTACGATGGCACGGCAGTCATTCTATCGGTCATAATCATTCACCCCTATACTTAAGTTAACGATCGTTAACTTAAGTATAGGGGGCGCCGTTTATTTTGTCAATAGGTTATTTGCATGTCTGCGTATTTTTGTCAGGAGTTTTGTGACCGTCCAAACTAAAAACGCCTGAACCGAAGTCCAGGCGTTTTCAGGGTCTCTCATCAGGCAGTCACTGTTTCATACATTTTCACCATGAATTCCGCCGCATTATTCATTACATTTTCATCTACATCAAAAGCCGCGTTATGATGTCCACCGGCGGTCGGTGTGCCAAAAAGCGCGAACATCGCTTTGCCGCCCCGCGCCTGCACGCGTTCGATCATCAGCGTCACGTCTTCCGACGCGCCAAAATCAGCTTCCGGCACAACCTCGGTTACTCCCGGCAACGTCCGGGCAAGGTTTGTTGCCTGCTCCACCAGTTCGCTTGAGTTCGTGGCACTCAGCGCAACTGCTG
>CAZOJA010000564.1:0-1851 GCA_964579955.1 uncultured Veillonellaceae bacterium
CCCCCAGCACCAGGCCAAAAGCCGCTGCCGCTCCGATCGCCGGTGCACCGCGCACCTCCAGCCGACGGATCGCTTCGGCCACCCGCCGGTAATCCCGGCACTCGATATATTCTTCCCGCAGCGGCAGCTTGGTCTGGTCCAGCAACACCAGCGCCCCGTTCCGCCATACCATTGATTGCAACCGCGTCTCACTCCCTGTCAAAATTTAAAGCCGCCAAATTCCTGCAAAGCATGATGGCAGGCGCAATCGGAAAGCGGGTCGATTGCTTCGATTGCCTCAGCCAGCAGTTTGCGGATATTTTCACTGTTTTGCTGCATCGTTTCAAAGACTTCGCGATGCGTCAATAGTTCCTTACTGATCCCGGCAGCATAATTCGTCACCATCGAAACCGTGGTATAACACATTTCCGCTTCGCGGGCCAGAACTGCCTCCGGCACGCCGGTCATCCCAACGACATCGCCGCCGAGTTGCCGAAAAGCCCTGACTTCAGCCGCCGTTTCAAAACGGGGCCCTTCGGTGCAGACATAACAGCCGCCACTATGCGACGACAAATTCAATTTTGCCGCACTGTCGGCAATGTGCCGGCTCAATTCGGGGCAATACGGCGCTGTGACATCGACATGGACGACGCCGCGTTCGCCGCCGGTATAAAAGGTCACGGCGCGGCTCTTGGTGAAATCGAGAAACTGGTCGGGAAACAAAAAATCACCCGGCTTGTACTGCCGATCCAGCGAGCCGACTGCGGTTGTCGCCAATATTTTACGCACGCCGATTTTTTTCAGCGCCCAAATGTTAGCCCGATAATTGATCAAGTGCGGCGGAATCGAATGGCTGCTGCCATGCCGGGGAATGAAGGCAACCAGCTTGCCGGCGTATTCACCGGTCTGGCAGGTCACTTGTCCATAAGGCGTATCCACTTCCAGCATTTCTATCCGACTTAACATCTTGGGATCATACACTCCGGTACCGCCGATGACGGCAATCGCTGGACTCTGCTTCAACCCAATACACCGTCCTTTCCGCTTTCATCAAATACAATCGGCAGAATATCTGCCATGGATTCAAGAACATAGTCCGGCTTGGCGGCCATGACATCGCTCCAGGCCACGTGGGTCCAGCGGACGGCAGCCGTTTTCAGTCCCGCCCCCTGCCCGCTGATCAGATCGTGCGGACTGTCACCGACCATCAGGCAGTCGAGCGGCGAAAGTCCGGTCAGGCGCAGAGCAGCCAGCACCGGCTCCGGGTCCGGTTTATGTTTATCGACTTCTTCTACACCGATCACCGGCTCGAAGTATTGCTCCAGATTAAATAGTCGTAAGCCGCGCCGCGCCGTTGCCGAAGTTTTGGAAGTCACAATCGCCATCTTTACGCCAGCTTCGTAGAGAACTTTCACGGTATCATGAACGCCGCTGAAGATGGCTGCAAGTTGATCGTGATGCGCCAAGTTGAAGGAGCGATAAGTCGCTGTGACTTCATCTTCCTGCCCGGGAGCCATCGCCGTCATTGCGGCTCGCAAAGGCTGCCCCATGAACGGCTGAATGTCTTCAATCGTCACTTGTCGATTGAAATGATGTTGAAACGTGTACTGAAACGATTTCAGAATCAAAGGAGTCGTATCCAATAAGGTTCCGTCCAAATCAAAAAACACACCGCGAAAACGCAATCGATGCAGCATCAGGAATTCCTGCCGTGATCCAGATTCCACTGGCGGAGTTGGTCAAGCAAGGAGTAGTCTGTCAGGTCGAAGTGAATCGGTGTGACGGAAATGCGCCGCTGGTCGATAACTGCCACATCCGTATCCGCCGCGTTGTGACCCTGCACCGGTGTGCCGGCCATCCAGTAGTACGTCC
>CAZOJA010000565.1:0-1844 GCA_964579955.1 uncultured Veillonellaceae bacterium
GATGCGTTACAAAACTTGGCTGCTAATTCTTTTGATGCGGAACAGTTTGACAGTCCGTTTGAACTGATGGAAGCTCGCAAAGTAGTGGAAGCAAAAACTGCAGCGCTTGCGGCCAAGCGTGCCGACGCCCAGGATATCGTTGAAATGGAGCAGATTCTGCAAGAAATGGACGACCGGCTTGCCTGCGGCGAACACCCCGGTGAAGAAGACAAAAGATTGCATATGTTGATTGCCCGTGCTTCCCGTAACCAAGTCCTTCATAAACTGATGAGCGTTGTCATAGAAAATATGGGTAAACGTCTGTGGCGAAAAGTAAAGGAACGCAGTTTGCTGGTGGCGGGCCGTAATACTAGATACAATGAAGAACATAAAAAACTTGTTGCTGCGATTAAGTCTGGCGATGCACGGGCTGCAGAAACAATTATTCTGCATCATTTGAGCGGCATCGAGAAGGATTTGCGTGCGTAAATAAATACTGGTGACAATAGGGGGCGATGAGGTAGCGGAAATAAATTGAAATGCTCATAGTGGTACTACCAGCCGAACAGTGGGGAGCCATTATATGTGAGGAGGGAAGCTATGAACGCCAAACTTATCAAAGGAATTGCGGTATTGGCCGTTGGTGCGATCATTTGGTTTTTGCCGGTTCCTGCCGGACTGAAGCCGGAGGCGTGGCGGCTATTTGCAATTTTTGCCGCAACTATTCTGGGACTTATTCTCCAACCATTACCCATGGGAATTGTTTGTTTTGTATCTCTGACAATTGCCGCTGTGTTGAAAGTTCTGACCCCTGCCCAGGTATTATCGGGATTTGGCAACACAACTATTTGGCTTATTGTATCGGCATTCCTTTTTTCGCGCGCTTTTATCAACACAGGGTTAGGGCGGCGAATTGCTTTTATCATCATGCACGCCATAGGGCATCGGACGCTTAACTTGGCATATGCACTAGCAATCAGCGACCTGATTATCAGTCCGGCAACCCCGTCGGTTACCGCACGAAGCGGCGGAATCATTTTTCCGATTGCCAAAAGCTTGGCGGTCGCGTTTGGTTCAGAACCGGGCGAAAGTTCGAAAAAAATGGGCGCTTTTTTGATACAGTCAGTAACGCATGTCAGTATGGTCACCTCAGCCATGTTTATGACATCGCAGGCTGGAAACACGCTAGTGGTGGCTTTGGCGCAAAAAACCCTTAATTATCAAGTTGACTGGCTGTTGTGGATTAAAGCGTCGATTGTGCCAGGGGCCATCTCCTTATTATTGGTTCCCTATTTGCTTTATCGATTTTATCCGCCGGAGATCAAGGAGACTCCTGAGGCTAAGGTGATTGCAAAAAAAGAACTGGAACAACTTGGACCGATGAAAACCAGCGAAAAAATTCTTACCTTCGTGTTTATTAGTTCCTTATTGCTTTGGGCTACAGGGCAATGGACTAAAATTGACCCGACGGTTGTGGGCATGATTGGCGTATCGATTATGCTCGTTGGCAACGTACTGGATTGGCAGGATGTCGTTGGGGAAAAAGGAGCCTGGGATACATTGGTCTGGATGGGGAGTATTATTGCTTTGGCTGGCTTCCTTAATTCTTTTGGGTTTATCGCCTGGTTTTCCAAGATTGTTGGTGCTTCGCTCGTAGGATATTCCTGGACAGTAGCGTTACTATTGATTATGATTCTTTATATGTATACCCAATATGCATTTGCTGGATTGAGCGCTCATGTTACGGCTTTATTCCCGGCATTGGCCGCCGTTGCGATTGCAACGGGCGCACCGGTTGCGATGACTGTTTTGTCGCTGGGGTTTATATCCAGTCTCTGTGGTTGCCTGACTCATTATGCATCAGG
>CAZOJA010000566.1:0-1836 GCA_964579955.1 uncultured Veillonellaceae bacterium
ACAAAGGCCTCCGAGCCTTGCTGGCGCAAGTGGAGGCCGATAGTATCCGGCAGGCACTGGAGCATTGCGGTGGTTGCAAAACGCAGGCAGCCGCCTGGCTGCAAATTCCCAAAATGCGTTTATACCGTAAAATGAAACAATTTGGTCTCGATGCCGAGGTAAATTAAAACAGTTTCGGCAAGGTGGGCAGTTTGGGAATACCAGGTGAAGCAGGTGCTTTGGGGATGCCCGGGATTGCGGGAGCGCCGGGAATGCCCGGCATCAGCGGGGCTTTAAACAACTGCTTCAAATTGTTCAGACTTTCGGCATCACCGATGTATATCGAGTGCCCGGCTATTTTTGCTGTCAGATTAAAATAGCGGGTATTGGCGCCCCGTTTGGCAAAATTGCCGGACAGCGCATCGAATGCAATGCCGGATACCGATCCGGCACCCATTTCAAAGGTTCCATCTGCATTGGCATTTTCCCAGGACCCCTGCCCCTGGACATCCGCTGAAAAAACGAGTCGACCCTGAATATCCTTGTCTGATAGCAGTGAGCTATCCAGATTTTGTCCCGAGAGCTTCTGCACATAGCGCAGTGTATCCGGGTACAGGGGCCCATGGGTCTGTATGCTGCCACCAAAAGCATGGAGCTGGGTGTTGGTGAGGGACAGCGTGCTGTTGGCAAACGTAAAATCACCGCTGGCATTGCTAAAGGCCATATCGCCCAGTGTACCAGTTGGAATTTTGAAAGATCCTTTGGCAGAAGGGTTGGCGGTTGTACCGGCAAGGGTTGCCTGAAACGAGGTTGCCCCTTTGATCCGGACGGAGGTGGCATAGGTGGCAGGATCAACGCCTTCCGCAGTAACCATGATGTTGCCACCGCCGCTAAAGTTCCAGGCGCCTTTGACCGCCAGAAGAGAGGTGCCGTCTTTTGTCTTTAGGTCGAGCCCGATTTCTGGGTATTTGGCGAAGTCGAGCGTTCCTGCCACATTTTTAAACTGGTATCGGCTATCGGGCGTGCTTACGCTGATCGTTGCGTTGCTGGCAAAGACTTTGCCGCGAAAAGCACCGCCGGGAGTTGCTGGCGGCGTGCTGACGTTTCGCAAAACAGTGGTTGCGTTCCACTGTTTTTGCTTATTCTGGTCCAGATTGAGAATCAATCCGTCTATTGTGACCGCGCGTACCCGTTCGATATCTAAGCGCCGACCGAACAAATCCGACAGATCGAAATCGATGGATAGATTTTTGACTGATGCGACAAGCGCACCAGTATTGTCTTTTAACTCAACCTGTTTGGCGGTTAGTGATCCGGTGGGAGAAAAATCGACGGCACCGACCGCCAAAGACCCGTTGAGTGCAGTAGAGGCGGTTTGAATGAGTTTTTGCTTAACCATGTCGGTTAGTGATGCGCCAAATAGCTGCCAGCTGCCAACCCCGAGTATAATCAGAGCGATGATTGCAATCAGGCCGAATTTGATTCGTTGATTCATGCCGATCCCTTCTTTTTTACGATATAAGCTTATTACTATTATGGCAGATTGTCCGCATAAAGCAAAAATATTTTATTTGGATAAAGCAGGGTTTCCTGGGTCTATTGAGTATTACTGTAATAGAGAAAAAAATAATCTGTTGCCGATGCGGCAGCAATATTATTTATGAAAGGAGAAGCGAGCAATGTCGACGGGAATGATTGTTTTGATTGCGATTGTTGTGATTGTGTTGGGAATCGGCGGTTGGTTGGTGTCTGTCTACAACATGATGGTGAAACTGCGCAACATGGTGCAGAACAGTTGGGCACAAATTGATGTGCAACTGAAGCGGCGGTTTGATCTGGTGCCCAATTTGGTGGAGA
>CAZOJA010000567.1:0-1832 GCA_964579955.1 uncultured Veillonellaceae bacterium
ACCACCGGCTCTCTGAAACGGACTTGCCATTATTCCGCTCCCAATCATCACATTTCAAAAGCAATGATGAAATTGTGTCGGATTTTGTATACATTATCGCAAGCTGCTAACCTTGTGTCAATAGAAAAAGATAAAATATTTTTATATAGCACTTGTGTTCTTTTCCAAAGGACTAGTTAAAGCTGGCGGGAGAAAAGAATAAAGAATTTCTGTCGCAATTCAACTGCTAGTAGCAGAGTCCGACTTTTGTCATTATAATGTAGGGAGTACTATGTCTATAAACGTGCGGAAACGGGCAAAAAATTGCATACCGAAAGCGGGAGGATGGGCATGCGTTACGAAGGAACTATTTATCGACCGCCAAGCGAAGCCCACAGTTTATTGATCCAATGTACTATTGGCTGTCCTCATAATCGTTGTACATTTTGTGCCATGTACAAGGACAGGAATTTTCGTATCCGCCCAGTCGAAGAAATCAAACAGGATCTGACTGCAGCCCGGCAATACTACGGGGACGCCGTGAGAAGTCTCTTTTTGCCTGACGGCAATACAATCTTAATGAAAACAGTAGAACTGGAAGAAATTCTAAAATACGCCAGGGAACTGTTTCCCCGACTCTCCCGGATCACCATGTACGGTTCGGCTCAGTTTATTAACTTGAAAACACCGACTGAATTGGCAACTCTGCGTGCGGCAGGACTGGACCGGATTCACTCCGGCATGGAAAGCGGCGATGATGTAACCCTGAAAAAAATCTGCAAAGGATCGACTGCGGAAACAATCATTGCAGCGGGGCAAAAAATCATTCAGGCAGGTATGGAACTGAGCGAGTACGTATTGATTGGTATCGGCGGAGTGTCTCGAACTGTCGAACATGCACTGGAAAGCGCAAAAGTCTTAAATGCGATCAATCCAAGATTCATCAGATTGCGAACCCTTATTCCGATGCCAGGTACGCCGCTTTATGAAGAATTTCTGCGCGGTGATTTTCAGTTGCTAAGTCCGCATCAGGCACTGCAGGAAACCCGCATGTTTATCGATACTCTAACTGTGGAGAGTGCGGAACTTTTCAGTGACCACCACTCCAACTATGCCTGGGTTCATGGTCGGCTGCCTGCAGATAAGGCAGAAATGATTACTAAGATTGAGGAACTGCTATCATTGCCTGAATCTCATTTCCGCCCGCCGGCAGAAGGTTCATTATAAATTACTGCGATTTTCAATGATTTTCTGCGCAGGAAAAAGGAAATTTGGAAATTGTGTCGAAGCTGAAACAAAGATATAGTTAAAAGCAAAACAATGTGTAGGAGGAGCCGGGTGGAGTTTTTTTTGATTCCATTGATTGCCATCAGTTTGGTGACGTTCGGAATCTACAAACTTACTGCAATGATTTTTCATATTTACCTCTCGGGTAGACTGCTGCTACTATTGGTGGTCTTTGCCTGGATGGTTTCTTTAGTGTTGCCGGGTTTGTTTTATCAAACTGCCGGTTTTTTAGGTTCAGTTGGGATTTCTTTGGTTAGCGCGGTCGGCTTCGCCTGGCTGGCGACAACGGTTGATTCCAAACGCCATTCGGCGCAGATGGCATCGGCTGCTTCCAACGGCGAACCAATGCCGGAAATGTCTGTGTGGACTCCGCCGGCCGAAAATGCAGCTCCTGTGCTGCCACGGGAAGAGTGGGCAACTGCTCCGGTTAGCGAAAAACAGGAGAAACTCCCCGTAGTGGACCAAATCCAGGTAATCGAAGAAATTGTTCACTCTGATTTGACAGAGGTGGCAACGGTCCACTCCGTCACCGTTGAGCTGGAACCGGTCGTTGAGCTGGAACCGGT
>CAZOJA010000568.1:0-1829 GCA_964579955.1 uncultured Veillonellaceae bacterium
TATGAATTTTTCTTGCACGAATAAAACGAATATACTTGAATTGCCAGAAAACATGTCCCGGAGTAAAGAACCCCCCGCCCGCGGAAATAAGCAGAAGGAGGATTTTGAGATGGAGAAACAAGACGCTTCAAAGTTGTTGACCGGTACAATTGCAAAATTCATAGGCCTGGTCGGAAAAAGGCTTCCCGATGACGTAACGGCAAAGTTAAAGGAATTGAGTGACAGCGAAACCATGCCGATGGCGAAAATGATTTATGAATCGATGGAGAAAAACCAACAAGTAGCCGAGGAATTAAACCGGCCCTCCTGTCAGGATACTGGTCTGATTCAAATGTTCGTCCGGGTCGGTACTAAATTCCCCTATATCGACGAACTAAAAGAAATTCTGAAGGATGCGGTGTTTGTTGCGACTCAGGATGCGCCGCTGCGTCATAACACGGTGGAGACGTTTGATGAAGTGAATACCGGCACCAATACCGGAACCGACTCGCCCTGGCTGTACTGGGACATCATCCCCCACAGCGACAAGCTGGAACTGGACGTCTACATGGCCGGCGGCGGTTGCTCGCTGCCAGGACAGGGCAAAACCCTGATGCCGGGCGAAGGCTACGAAGGCGTCGTAAAGTTCGTTCTGGATGTCATGACCTCCTATGGCCTCAATGCCTGCCCGCCGCTGTTGGTCGGCGTCGGCATCGGCACGTCGATCGATTCCGCTTCGTTCATGGCCAAAAAAGCCCTGATGCGGCCGGTCGGCAGCCACAATGCCAATCCCAAGGCAGCTGCGCTCGAAGATCAAATGGCCGCAGCGATCGATTCGATCGGCCTGGGACCCCAGGGGCTGACCGGTTCCAAATCGGTCATGGGCGTCAATATTGTCAATTCGGCGCGGCATCCTTCGGTTATTTCCTGCGCACTGAACATCGGCTGCTGGTCCCATCGTCGGGGCACGATCATCTTTAACAGCGATTTGAGCTATCAATCCAGCACACACAAGGGGGTTGCGTTATGAAAAAGATCCTGAATACACCGGTTAGTGACGAAGATCTGAAAGACATAAAAATCGGCGACGTGATCTACCTCAACGGCCATATCATCACCTGCCGCGATGTGGCGCACCGCCGCCTGATCGAACTGGGCCGCGAACTGCCGGTCGACCTGAAAGGCGGCGCGATTTTCCACGCCGGCCCGATCGTGCGGAAGATCGAAGGCACGGACGACAAGTATGAAATGGTGTCCATCGGACCCACGACCAGCATGCGGATGGAAAAGTTCGAAAAGGAATTCATTGAGCAAACCGGCGTCAAGATCATTGTCGGCAAAGGCGGCATGGGTGTCAATACCGAGGCCGGCTGCCGGGAAAACAAAGCGCTGCACTGCGTGTTCCCCGCCGGCTGCGCCGTGGTCGCCGCAACCTGCGTCGAAGAAATCGAAGCCGTACACTGGCTGGATCTGGGCATGCCGGAAGCGCTATGGGTCAGCCGTGTGAAGGAATTCGGTCCGCTGATCGTATCGATCGATGCTGAAGGCAACAATATCTTCGAACAGAACAAGGTCGAGTTCAACAAGCGGAAAGTGGCCGCCATAGAGAGCCTATACCCGAAAGTGAAATTCATCAAATAATCTGCGGCTAAACTAAGTTTGACAGCCCTCGACGTTCTTATCTGAATAGGTGCGTCGGGGGCCTTATTTATTATCGATCGCCATAAGGCTGAAACATCAACTGCAAGGGGGAACTTTTATGGATAAAGACTTAAGAAACGGGATGATCACGGTGGCAATCGGCGTCATCCTATGGTTCCTGCCGGTTCCGACCGGCCTGAAACCGCAGG
>CAZOJA010000569.1:0-1827 GCA_964579955.1 uncultured Veillonellaceae bacterium
ATGAATTGAACAGAAAAGGAGCAGCGATTTGAACACTACCCATATCCGCAACTTTTCAATTATTGCCCATATTGACCATGGCAAATCGACCCTGGCTGATCGCCTGATCGAGATTACCGGTACGGTTGCCGCCCGCCAGATGGAAAACCAGCTGCTCGACCAGATGGAGCTGGAACGTGAACGCGGCATCACGATCAAGGCCCAGGCGGTTCGCCTGGACTATGTTGCACAAAATGGGGAAACTTATATGTTGAATTTGATCGACACTCCGGGGCATGTCGACTTTTCTTACGAGGTCTCGCGCAGTTTGGCTGCCTGCGAAGGTGCGTTGCTGGTTATTGACGCTTCGCAGGGAATCGAGGCGCAGACACTGGCCAATGTATATCTGGCCCTGGATCATGACCTGGAGATCATACCGGTCATCAATAAAATCGATCTGCCCAGTGCTGACGTGGAAAAAGTCAAACGGGAAATCGAAGAAGTCATCGGCATTGATGCCAGTGATGCAGTGCTGGTCAGCGCCAAATCGGGTGAAGGCGTACCAGAAGTGCTGGAGGCAATCGTCAAGCGGATTCCGCCGCCCAAGACCGACCCTGCCGCTGTGACCCGCGCCCTGATTTTTGATTCGCATTTTGATTCGTATCGCGGCGTGATTTCTTATGTCCGGGTGATGGACGGGACGATTGCCAACGGAATGAAAGCCCAGATGATGCACAGTGGCCGCAGCTTTGAAGTGTCTGAAGTCGGCGTGTTCCGGCCTTCCTTAACGCCGATGCCGGCGCTTGGACCGGGTCAGGTCGGCTATATGGTGGCCGGGATTAAAAACCTCAAGGAAGTGCGGGTGGGTGATACGATCACTGATGCCGCAAGACCGGCAAAAGAACCGCTGCCGGGCTATCGCAAGGCGACGCCGATGGTTTATTGCGGCATGTATCCGGTGGAAACCAGTGAATTCGACAATTTGCGCGAAGCGCTGGAAAAGCTCCAGATGAACGATGCCGCGCTGACTTTTGAGGCGGAGACTTCGGCGGCGCTTGGTTTTGGCTTCCGCTGCGGCTTCCTGGGCTTGTTGCATATGGATGTGGTGCAGGAACGACTGGAACGGGAATACCAGATGTCACTGGTCATCACTGCGCCTAACGTAATTTATCAGGTTCGCAAGACCGATGGGGAAGTCCTGCTGATCGACAATCCGTCGCGGATGCCGGTCCCGCAGGTAATCGACGCGATTGGTGAGCCGTACGTAAAGGCAACGATCATCGTACCGAATGACTTTGTCGGTGCGATCATGGAATTGTCGCAGGAAAAACGCGGTGAATTCAAGGATATGAAATACATGGACACGACGCGGGTAATGTTGACATATCATCTGCCCTTGTCGGAAATCATCTATGATTATTTCGACAAACTGAAAACAGTCAGTCGCGGCTATGCTTCGCTGGATTACGAACTGGTCGGCTATCAGGAATCCGATCTGGTCAAGATGGATATTTTGCTTAACGAAGAAGTCGTCGATGCATTGTCAATTATCGTACACCGGGAAAAATCGGTGTTCCGTGGGCGACAGCTGGTGGAAAAGTTGCGCAAACTAATTCCGCGGCACATGTTTGCGATTCCGATCCAGGCCGCGATCGGCAACAAGGTGATTGCCCGCGAAACGATCAGCGCCTTGCGCAAGGACGTTCTAGCCAAGTGTTACGGTGGTGACATCACCCGTAAGCGCAAGCTGCTGGAAAAGCAAAAGGAAGGCAAGAAGCGGATGAAGCAAGTCGGCAGCGTCGAACTGCCGCAGGAAGCCTTCATGGCGGTTCTCAAACGCGACTGATG
>CAZOJA010000570.1:0-1827 GCA_964579955.1 uncultured Veillonellaceae bacterium
TCAAACTTCACCTGAGTCAGGACGCCGTCTTCTGTTTCAAAACTGATTTCCGTTGAGCAAACGCCTTCCGTGTGATAGGTTTTCATTTTTCATCCGTCCTTTTTCGATATCAACGAGTTCTTCAACAAATCCTATTGTACCACAAAATAATCATTTGCTATCCCGCATGCCTGCAGCGATCAGCTTTTGGAACCACTCATCCGCCTGTGCTCTGGGACCGGGGAGATGAACATCAAGCGTTGCAACAAAATCACCTACGCGAGCTGCATAATGGCATTTGTGATAAACTTGCTGGCTGCCTGCCGCAACCTGCGTCGTACGCTGAAACCAAACCAGCCCGCCGCCCACTGCGGCCTTCTGCGGCTTCTCAACAGTCGTTTTCGCCACAATATTGGTGGAAGTGATCACATCGCTGGTTGAACCTGCCTCATCAAAGCCCAGCGGAGTTCCGTCATACAAATGGGTGCCTTTTGCAAACAGCGCCAGATTCTCCATGACGGCCGCTTCACTTTGTTCCCTGTTGAAACTCAAAATTTGCCGGCGAATTTTAAAATCCACGTCATAATCAGAATCCGCGCCGGAAATTTTCTCTTTATAAGGGATTCTTACGATAATCTCCGCGCCAAAATATCCCTGTCCCGGCACATCGAGAGTAACATTCTTTTCAACTTTCCCTCCCGGAAACAGCGCCGACAGTTCAGCATCACCGATTCCGGCGGCATATGCCGAGTGGCACGCACATAACACCAGCATAACAATTAATAAAACTCTGCTTGCTTTATTCATTCCGACCTCCTGATGCTATTCGTTTTTCCAGCAGTGCCAGCTGTCCTAGCCTGCTTACTGCATCAATTTTTTGACGATGTTGTCCTGCTCTTCGCTTATTTTCTTAATTGCTTCCAAAGACTCGTTGATTTTCAAGATTGCGGCGACCTCGCTTTGCGTCGTATCCGATACTTGTCGAAACTCGCCAAAGCAACTCTGGATTTCTGAAGCCGTCGAATTCAGCAGTGGACTGATCTGTTGAACCAATGACTCGATTACCCCGATGGAGCTGCGGATGGTTTCCGTCGAAGCCCTGCTCTCTTCGGCAAGTTTTTTTACTTCTTGAGCGACAACGGCAAACCCCCGCCCCAGTTCCCCGACCCTGGCGGCTTCGATCGCCGCATTGAGCGCCAAAAGGTTTGTTTGTCCGGAAATATGCCTGATCGTATCGGCAACACCGCCGATTTTCTTTACCGCTTCCACCAATGCCCTGGCAATCTCGGTGGTCTGACCGATCCGGCCGACGACCGAAGAGCTTTTGTCGCTAGCCTGTTGAATGCTGGAGGAGACGGATTGGATCGCTACACCGAATGTGCCGGCAATCCGCGCGACATCGTCCAGTTTGCCTGACAACATGGCGGAGGACACGGCGACTTCGTCCACCACCTGTTTGTGCTGAAACAACGTGGTCCAGCGAATGATGTTCGCCACGGATTCGTCTGTGGCGATTCGCCTGGCTCCGATCACTTTCGCATCTGCACGGAGAAACTGGGCGAACTTTTTGTACAAGGCGCCGGAAGTCCCAACGATAGAATCCGCGCCGATAATGACCTCGGCCTGTTGCAATCGTCGGATCACTTCGTCCTCGGCCAGTTCGTCATAAGGAATCAGATTGAACTCCACATGGTCGATGCCGTGCGCCCAGCAATATTCGGCTATTTTTTCCGCTTGTACCGTATTATTGTTGAATACGGACACTTGCGACGACTTTACATAAGCAACTTTGACCCAAAAACTCAAGTCTTCCCTGATAGTTCGGGTTGCCTTGCAAGCGTTTTTCCT
>CAZOJA010000571.1:0-1827 GCA_964579955.1 uncultured Veillonellaceae bacterium
CGCGCAGCGGTTTAGCGCGGAGCGCTTCCGCGCCGAAGCAAAGGAACGGCTCCTTTGTTTCACTTCAAAAGAGTGAAGCAAAAAATTGGGGCCTGTCCCCAATTAATTTTGTTGCTCGCAAAAAAATCTACATAGTAAGTCGGCAGGAGTTCGACATACTATGTAGAATTATTTTTTTACCGGAAAAGTGAGGGATACTCGTGGGCGATACGGTGCGGCGACAGATTCAGGCTGAAGAATTTGATTTTCAGAGTCTTTTGGACAGTCTGCAGGGATATGCAAGACCCCGGGACAAGATCACGGGGTTGCTGCGCCGCGGCGATATCATCCGTGTAAAAAAAGGACTGTACGTATTTGGTGAAAAATATCGACAGCGTCCATACTCCCGCGAGCTGTTAGCCAATTTGATCTATGGTCCGTCTTATATTTCGCTGGAATACGCATTGCACTATCACGGCTTGATTCCCGAGCGAGTCTGCGCCGTGACATCTGTGACGAGCGGAAGAAGTCGCCGTTTCTTGACGCCGGTCGGGCTTTTCTCTTATTGGCGAATTCCTGTCAATGCGTTCAGTGCGGGGATGGATCAGTTTGACCTTGGCGATGGTCGCTATTTTCTGATGGCTGGGCCGGAAAAGGCGTTGTGTGATAAAATCCAGCAGGACCGCGGCGCCACTGGAGCGGCGCAAGAAGAACTGCGCGAATACCTTGTTGGTCAACTTCGCGTTGAAGAGGAGGGTTTGGCACTGCTGGACCCAAGACGGATCGAAGAGTTTGGCGCCGGCTATCGTTCCCGGAAACTTCTTGCCCTGGCGCTTTGGGTCAGTCAACTGCGGCGTGAGAGATTGGGGTGAGGCAATGAATGACGCTGTCGGACGGATGCTGGCACGGTATGAACGACGTAATACCGAGGATTCTGTGCGAGCGCTGCGGGAAATATTGCAGGAAATTGCGCTGCTCGGATTGTGGCGCAGTAAGTTTTTTGACAAGGCCGCATTTTATGGTGGGACATCCTTGCGTCTGCTGTATGGGTTGGACCGATTCTCGGAAGATCTTGATTTTTCCTTGTTAACACCGACACCGGCTTTCGAGCTTTCTCGCTATGGTGACGCGCTCCAGGCAGAAATGGCCGCTTTCGGCTTTGATGTAAGGTTTGAAGCACGGACAGAGCGAGCGGTGCAGTCGGCTTTTTTGAAGGCGGATACGCTACAGCAGTTAATGGTCATAGAAACCGACCGGGCAGCAATCGCAGATTTACGCGGGCAGGTTCTGAAAATCAAGCTGGAAGTTGACACGGCTCCGCCAGCGGGTTTTTCCACGGAAGTACGCTATTTGTTGCAACCGGTGGCATTCCCGGTGAGGGTCTATGTGTTGGCGGATTTGTTTGCCGGCAAAATGCATGCGGTATTGTGCAGGAAGTGGAAGGACAGAGTCAAGGGGCGCGATTGGTATGATTTGGTCTGGTATGTAACGCATCATCCGCGACTCCACCTGGGACATCTGGAAAAACGGATGCGTCAGAGCGGGCATTGGCAAGGCGAGGCGCAGTTGAATGCAGAGGCTTTTTTTCGCCTGTTGGCGCATGCGATTGAGAGTCTGAACGTAGAGCAGGCACGAAAAGAGGTGGAGGTTTTTGTTCGGGATCCTGGCGGTCTTGCTATTTGGTCCCGCGATTTCTTTCATGACATCGTGCGCCGAATCGAAGTGCAAATATAAGGTGCGGAATGTTTATCGGGCGAACAAGCATTTCGAGCAATATTAATCAGGGTTCGATTCTCGCTAAGTCGTCCAGGCGGTCAAAATGCTTGTCGAACGAGTAAAGCTCATGGA
>CAZOJA010000572.1:0-1824 GCA_964579955.1 uncultured Veillonellaceae bacterium
TGAGAGAGGGGCAGGGGGTCTTTGCCGGCGAACCGTTGCGCAATCTTGAACTTATTTTGAACCGACAAAACGGACAACTGCTGCTACGCACCTTGTCAGCGCAAGTGGGGCTCGGTTCTTTGGCGGCTGAGGGAATTCTCGGACCAGACTCTATCGATTTGCGGGTGTTGGGGGCCGCACTGCCCCTGGGAGCTTTGACGGGGAATTATCCGGAACTGCAGGCAACAGGCAGTCTCGACTTTACCGGACGCGTGACCGGAATGGCAGATGCTGCCAAGGTGAGCGGGCGATTCCAGGCGCAGGGTGGCAGGATCTTAAGTCAGCCGTTTACCCGGGCTGAAGGAATGATCGCGTTTGGCGGTGGAACCGTTTCGCTTGATGGCGTCGAAGTTCATAACGGCAAAGGGTTGCATCAAATTAGTGGCTGGCTGGCGCTATCCGGCAACCGGTCTCTCGAATTGAAAATTAAATCCAAGGCAGCGCGGGCCGAAGACTTGGTGGCGTTATTGGCGCCTGGCGAACCTTTGACCGGCAATGTGGAAAATGAAGTGGTGCTGGGTGGCACGCTCGATTCCATTGAAGCGGATGGAAAAATGACCCTATGGGAAGGCAGCTACCGCGGTTATTTGTTGACGAAGGCTTCTGGCGCTTATCGTCGTGCCGGCGGGATCATTTCTGTTGATAATTTTGTCGTCGATTCGTTTAATGCAAAAGCCAACATCACGGGCAGCCTGGATCAGCGCAAGCAGCTGAATTTCAACATCGTTGCCCAGGACGTCGAAGCTGCTTATATCCAACTGCGTTATCCTTATCCGGTGCAGGGGAAATTAAGCATGAACGGCGTATTGACCGGCAGCCTTGACAAACCTGAATTTAACGGCGAAGTGACATCGCGCAGCCTGAAATTGAACGGACAAGACCTGTTTGATATCAGTGGAACGGTAGTATTGCGTCGCAATGAGGTGCAGGTTTCGGCAGTTCACTTTTTGTTGGGCAAAGGCCAGGTGCGGGCCAGTGGTGGTTACCGTGAAACTGACAACGAAGTATATGGCGGTTTATCGGTAGAAAATACTGAGGTCAGTGCACTGCTCTCCTTGCTGAATACTCCATTGTCGGAAGTTTCCGGCCGTCTGGACGGTCAGGTCGCCCTGACCGGAACTACCGTGTCACCGGCGCTGCAATTGTTCGGTACACTGCATGGCGGGCGGATCAAGGGATATTCTTTGGACCGGATCGATCTGGATGTTGCGCTGCGCAACCATGTGATCACCATTAATGACTTGCGGGCCCGTCAGGGAACCGGCTTTGTTGTGGCCAAAGGGTCGGCTGATTTGCAGGGGCCATTGGCGTTGGAAGTCGGTGGCAGAGACGTTGATGCAGGGATTCTGGCCGCCTGGCTGGATACAAAGTCGGAAATACAAGGGAAACTGAACTTTTTGGCGCAGATCGGCGGCACAGCCAAATCGCCGCAGGCAGGGCTTTCCCTGGAGATTCGCGATGGCGGCGTGATCAATGCAACCTTTGACCAATTGTATGGCCTGTTTGTGCTAAAGGATGATGTGATTCAGGTCAACCAACTTTATATCAATAAAGGCGAACATCGGGCCAGCGCCTATGGATCATTGCCGTTGAAAGCGTTAAACCGGCAGCAGCGTGCACAGGCAACCGGGATCGATGTAATGGATTTGCGCCTGCGACTCGACCAGGCCAATCTAAGTATTTTACCGTTATTATCATCGGAAGTGCAGTGGGCAACCGGGGCAACCCAGGGAGAAATCCATCTGGGCGGTACATTGGCCAAACCGATATTTACCGGGCGACTCT
>CAZOJA010000573.1:0-1824 GCA_964579955.1 uncultured Veillonellaceae bacterium
GAGTCCGGGCGGAAAATGATCTGTACGCTCTCAATGATCAGCTGACGATTAAAGGTCTCGAATATTACGGGAAAATCATGACCCTTTTGGGTGAAATTGACGAGTGTATCGTAGGCCTTGATTTTCCGTGTCCGGTGCCGTATGTATTTGCGGCTGGTGTGATTTACGCGAATTTCGCGGGAGCTAACGCGGACCTGTTCGATCTCGACAAACCGCTGCCGCCGTACACCTGGTATACGGAAGCCTTTTACGGCAAGAACGGAAAACCGCTGGTCGACGGAATCGCTTCCATGAACCCGGCGATCCGGATGGTTGTCCACAACTATGCATGGGGCGGGTATCCCAGCGCGTTCTTTTCGGAGCACATCCCCACCGTAGTTGTCGGGCAGGAACAGGCTGAACTTTTTGACCGGGACCCACAGAATTTACAGTATATGCAGCACGCCGTCACAGCGGGAAGTCTTGATGATGCCCTGCATTTTGCCTACATGGCCGCTAAAACAGATAAGGTGATCATTTTTGACGGTGCGATGGGTGGAATTAACGTTAGCAAGAGCTTGGCAGAACTGCTGCGAAACAAGGCACCTGAAGTTTCGGCCCGTGTGGATCATGAATTGATGCCCCGCTGGCTGAAACAACGCGGGATCAAACCTGTCAGCAACGCGGTATAAATAGTTCATGGGGGGCGGGATTCCGGTGAGTGCGGTAACAGTAATGGAAAAAGATATAAGAGATGTTATCTTCGCCCCAGTCAGCAGCCGTCTGTTCGAAGCGGGGATCATTGCCGAACGGGACGGCATCATTGCGGGTGTTTCGCGGCTGAAAAAGAGTCTGGAAGATGCGGGGATTCAAGCAACCCTGAATTTCTGCGACGGAGCGCAAATCCATAACGGCGAGGTCATTGCAAACCTGTGGGGAACAGCAAAACAGATTGCCATTGTTGAGGAATTCGCCATTGGTCTTTTGTCCAAGCCTTCGGGGATTGCCACGGCGGCGCATCGGGCTGTTCAATTGGCAGGGGCCGATATACGCATCGTTTGCGGTGCCTGGAAGAAGATGCCGCCGGAAATCAAATGGATAGTGAGAGAGGCCGTCACCTGTGGTAAAGCTGCTTTTCGCATAACCGATCAACCCTTCCTTTATCTGGATAAGAATTTTGTCCGCATGTTGGGCGGCGTGAAAAACACATTGCAGGCCGTAGCCGGAATCAACGACCGCCTCAAGGTCATCCAACTCAAAGGTGAGGCGGCGTACGTCGCCGCGCAGGCAGTTGTTGCTGCTCAAAATGGCGCGGATATCATCATGGTGGACACGGGAAACCTGACCTCGTTCGAAAAAGCGCATGAACAGTTGTGCTCGGCCGGACTCAGAAGTAAAGTGCTACTGGCGTTCGCCCAGGGCATCCAGGTGGACGACATCGTGAAGTTGAAGGGGAAGGGAATTGATATCCTGGATATCGGAGTCGCAATCCTCGATGCGCCGCTTCTGGATATGAGGCTCGAAGTCCGTGAGTGAACAGATTGCAGAACTCAACCTGTTGGAGAAAACCGAACTCCGCATACATGGCCTGGAATTATCCGGCGTCAACCTCAATGAACTTGCCGCCCGTGTAGCCCAGGTGCTGGAACTGCCTGCCAATCAGGTGCTGGTGATCGACGTGAGGGAAGACCATGTGTGTCTGGACCTTTTGACCCCGAAAATCAATATCCGGCAGATTGCCGGACGCGAACAGGCTGTTCTTAAAGCCTTGACCCTAATGGACGGACTGACAGTGGGGGAGAATGCGCGGATTGATTCAAGCGGCATCCTCGGTTTGATCGCCTA
>CAZOJA010000574.1:0-1822 GCA_964579955.1 uncultured Veillonellaceae bacterium
GTTCCCGTTTATGCCGGGACAGGTTGTATCTGCACCAAAGAAACGATTGAGCTGTCCCTGCAGGCCAAAGCGCTCGGCGTCGATGCGCTGTCGATCGTTACGCCGTATTATGTGGCGGTGTCCCAGGATGAGTTGTACAATTGCTTCAGTGAAATTGCCGAGGCTGTCGATCTGCCGATCGTACTGTACAATATTCCGGCTCGCACCGGCAACAGCATCGATTATAAAACGGTGAAGAAATTGGCAAAATACAACCATATCGTGGGGGTCATAGACAGCAGCGGCAATTTTGACAATACCTTGCGTTATATTGAGAGCACCGATCCGCGGCTATCGGTATTAGCAGGCAATGATTCGCTAATTCTCTGGACCTTGCTTGCGGGCGGCATGGGTGCAATTGCCGGAACGGCCAATGTGTTCCCGGAAATCGCGGTAAAAATTTATAATCTGTGGCAGCAGGGGAAAATGGCTGAAGCCAAAGCGGAGCAGTTCCGCCTGCGACCGTTCCGCGACGTGATGGCAATGGGCAACCCCAACTCGGTAGTCAAGCGCGCCATGAACTTGCTTGGTTATCCGGTAGGGCCGGCACGCCGCCCGGTGAGCGGGACCAATTCAGCAGCCATCGATGCAGCGCTGCAGTCAGTGCTGGAACTGTATAAATAGAAGCATTAGGCGAGGGATGGAGACATGAAGAAAGTTGTGATTACTCAGCGGCTGCATGAAGCAGGCATGCAGGTGCTGGCAGGAAAAGCCGATGTCAAGATTACCAACAATGGAAACCCGAAGGAAATAGTTGGCGAGCTGAGTGATGCTGAGGGTCTGATTATTCGGATTGGTTCGATTGATCGCGAAACAATTATGGCGTCGAAAAAATTGCGAGTCATTGGCCGCCCCGGTGTAGGGGTGGATAATGTGGATATGGCGGCTGCCACCGAGCGCGGCATTCCTGTCGTTATCGCGCCTGGGGCCAATACCCGCTCCGTAGCCGAACATGCACTGACACTCATCATGGCTTCGGCCAAGGATCTGCTGCGTAACGACCAGCAGACCCGCAGCGGCAATTTCAATATCCGCAATAGTTTCAAGGCGTTTGAGCTGCAGGGAAAAACACTGGGCTTGATCGGCTATGGCAATATCGGCCGTGAACTGGCATTGCTCAGCTCGGCCATCGGTCTCAATATCATGGTGTATGATCCGTTTGTGACCCGAGAGAGTATCGAGCAGCAGGGTTATTGTTATGAAACGGACATGGACTGCGTTCTGTGCGGTGCGGATGTGATTTCGCTGCATGTACCGCTGACGGAAAAAACGCGCAACATGATCGGCGCGCGTGAGCTCGCCATGATGAAGCCGAGTACGGTGTTGATCAATTGCGCCCGTGGTGAAATAGTCGATGAAGCAGCGCTTTATACGGCTTTGTCCGAAGGGAAAATTCACAGCGCCGCTACCGATGTTTTGGTCGTGGAACCAGTCAAGCCGGATCATCCGCTACTGCAACTGGATAATTTCATCATTACGCCGCATATGGCCGGGCTTACCCAGGAAGCGGCCGCCGGCGTCTGCATTATGGCCGCGGAAGGGGTTCTGGCTGTACTTAATGGCGAAAAATGGCCGCATGTGGCTAATAAAGCGGTGTATGATCACCCTACTTGGCAGGGGAAATAAAAGCATTGTGGGGAGGGAAATCACAGTATGCCCAAACTGGCGATTATTGCCGATGATTTGACGGGCGCCAACGACACGGGAGTCCAGTTTCGAAAGTTTGGAATGAAAACATTGGTCTTGCTGGAGGCGAAACCTGCTGAATGGATCAGGCAGGCGG
>CAZOJA010000575.1:0-1821 GCA_964579955.1 uncultured Veillonellaceae bacterium
GACGGGTGCCGCATTTGCGCAGGGTCAGCAGTTCCTCCACCGGAAAATAGCCGGAGCGGGCCATCACTGAATAGACCACCGGGCAGGCATGCCCTTTCGATAGGAAAAAACGGTCGCGCTCCGGCCATTTCACATCATCCGGCCGGTGGTTCATTACGTTGAAATACAAGGCGACCATCGCTTCCACCGCGGACAGACTGCCGCCGGGATGGCCGGAACCGGCTGCTGCAGTCATCTTGACGATGTCGGCCCGCACGTCCTTACATATTTCCTGGAGTTGTTCAATACTTTTCATACGAAACGATTCAGCTCCTTACTCTCACACGTACTATTACCATTGTTAGATTGTTTCGGTTTTTCCGTTTCATTATCCTGCATGCAGGACTCGCCATCAGCTCTGTGGAAATATTGAATCGGAGGTGTCGGCGCATGGATGAAAAAGACCGGGTGCTAAAAACACTCTTGGACGAAGACAAAAAGCAGGGAAACTTTTTCAGCCTTCACTTTACATTGGAAAAGGCACACCCTGATCTTGACCGGGCCGATATCCTGCAGATTCTGGAAAAATTCGAAGCCAAAAGACTGATCAGCCTTTCGGCGAAGCGGATCAAAGGAACGCCGTTTGTCCGGGTCAATTCGGCAGCCTATTCTTATTACAACAACCGTGAACAAAGGCAGGCAGCCGAAGAAGCCGCCATAGCCGAAGCCGAAGCGCAGGCGCTGGCTGAAATCGAAGAATGGGAAGAACGCAGCTGGAATTACAAGATGATTACCGTCGGTTTTATCGGCGGTCTGGTTACCGGAGTCGGCCTGATGTGGCTCAAAGGTAAATTCTTCGCCTAACCCTCATGGTTGCCGGTCGGTCGTCGGTTCCTTTATAATGGATTTAGCAAAAATGTTACAGGAGGATTCACAATTGGCTTCTTACAACCCGATTACCCCGACGATTATCACTGAACTCCGCACCATTCTCGGTGATAAAAACGTCGTAACCGACCCTGACCGGATGCAGCCTTACAGTCACGATGAAGTGACCGATCCCCGGTATCACCATATGCCGGAAGTTGTCGTATTTCCGGAAACAACGGCGCAAACCGCTGCAGTGGTAAAACTGGCCAACCGCGAACTGATTCCCGTTGTGCCGCGAGGCGCCGGCACCGGCCTGGCTTGTGGCGCCGTACCGATTTATGGCGGTATTATTTTGTCGCTGGAAAAAATGAACCAGATTCTCGAGATCGACCCGGTGAATATGTTCATGGTCGTGCAGGCTGGCGCCCGGACCGAAGAAGTACAACAAACTGCAGCAAAACACAACCTGCTGTATGCCGGCGACCCCTGTAGCGGCGACAGTTGTTTTATCGGCGGCAATGTCGCCACCAATGCCGGTGGCAACAAAGCTGTAAAATACGGCACGACCCGACACCAGGTGTATCAGGTGGAAGTGGTCACCCCCACCGGCGAAATCACCAAACTCGGCAGCCGCCTCAACAAGAGTACCACCGGCTATTGCCTGGAACAGCTGGTCATCGGCTCCGAGGGTACTTTGGGCATCATTACCGAGATCACCCTCAAACTGGTACCTTTGCCGAAGCATGTGATGGATCTGTTGGCTGTGTTCCCCGATGTCGACTCGGCCATTGCGTTTGTAAATGTGATCGCCCAGTCCGGCATCACTCCAACCTGTCTGGAATTTATGGACAATGTCGCAATCCGCTGCGTTGAACGGTTCATTAATGAAAAATTGCCATATGATGAAAACGGTAACTACCTGATCATTCAGGTCGAAGGCGACAGTGAAGAAAAGCTGGAAGATTACGCCGT
>CAZOJA010000576.1:0-1818 GCA_964579955.1 uncultured Veillonellaceae bacterium
ATTTCGATCTGTCGGATTTGTTCGGTCGGCGCTTAGATATCGAACGGGTACGCGCAGTCACCCTGGATGGTTTGGTTCTCAACCTTAACCAAAATAAGCAAAAACAGTGGAACGCAACCACTGTTTTAAAAAATGCCAGCCCGCCGTTAGCAAATCCCGGGGGGACTTTCCGCGGCAAACTCTTTGCCAACAATGCAACCATCAGCGCGACCACGCCTGACAGTCGCTACCAATTTAAAAACGTGACAGGAATACTCGACTTCGCCAAATATCCTGAAATCGGACTCGACCTAAAGTCAAAAGAAAACACTGCAATTCTGGCGGCAAAAGGTTCCTGG
Source organism: uncultured Veillonellaceae bacterium (assembly GCA_964579955.1). Lineage (GTDB taxonomy): Bacteria > Bacillota > Negativicutes > UBA1444 > UBA1444 > UBA1444. The sequence continues at coordinate 339 of CAZOJA010000576.1, forward strand.
AACTTTAGCGGCGGCGGTAGCATCGAGGTAATGGCGGAAGGTGTCGATCCTGCCGCTTATGCAACTTCGATTCCGCTCAAAGGAGCAACCTCTTTTCAGGCAACCCTTGCTGGCACAACCACCAATCCTACCGCTAAAGGTTCTTTCAAAATTCCGGCTGGAACACTGGGCGAGATGTCGTTTAATAATGCCAATGGTGATTTTTCTTTTGCTGACAGTGCGCTGACACTTGCCAATACCAAACTCAACGCATTTGGCGGCAGCATACAGACCCATGGGCCCCTGTACCCGGATACACTGCGCTATGTGCAGAAGCTCTCGGGACAAAATCTGGATAGCTCACTGCTATCAGACAAGGATATTCAGGGTCGACTCGCTTTTTCAGCGGATGTTCAGGGGCAAGGCTCCTGGGAAAACGCCAATGCAGATGGAACCTTTGAAATGGGTGCCGGATCGGTATCCGGCATTTCATTCGATGCACTCTCCGGTAATTTTTCCAAGCGGGGAGCCAATACGCGCTATTATAATTTAACCGCCAAAATAGCCGGACAATCAATTTTCATCGGTGATGCTGAAAGCCTGAGCAACCTTAAACTGTTATTTAAAAATCCGCTGGTTCCAGGGATTTCTGGAGCTCCCGCAATTCCCGGCATCCCAAAGACGCCCACTGCCCCCAATATCCCCAGATTGCCATCCTTACCGAAGCTTTTCTAATTTACCTCGGTGTCGAGCCCAAATTGTTTCATTTTACGATATAAGCGCATTTTGGGAATTTGCAGCCAGGCTGCTGCCTGCGTTTTGCAACCACCGCAGTGCTCCAACGCCTGCCGGATACTGTCAGCCTCCACTTGCGCCAGCAAGGCTCGGAGGCCTTTGTTTTTGTCGACCGAAACGCTGACACTGTTCAGATTTCGCCGAATATACGCCGGAATGTCTTCCAGCCTGGAAACCCGACCTTCCGCTTCCAGAGCGATTTTTTCGACCACATTGCGCAGTTCCCTGATGTTGCCGGGCCAATTATAACGAGCCATTGCAGCCAGGCACTCTTGCGAAATCGTGGCGTAGCAACCATTTTCCTGGTAAATTTGCCCCAAAAAATGATACACCAAGTTGGGAATATCTTCCCGTCGTTCCCGGAGTGGAGCAATTTTTAAACTGAGTACATTCAAACGATAGAACAAGTCCCGCCGAAATCCCCCAGTCTGCACCAATGATTCTAAATCTGCGTTGGTCGCTGACACCACCCGCACATTGACCCGAATAATCTGTTTGCCGCCGACTCTTTCAAATTCGCGTTCCTGAAGCACCCTGAGCAGTTTTGCTTGCATTGCATAGGGCATGTCGCCGATTTCATCCAAAAACAACGTGCCCCCTTCAGCGAGCTCAAACTTTCCGGCCTGTCCACCTTTGACAGCACCGGTAAAAGCCCCTTCCACATAACCAAACAGTTCCGATTCCAGCAAAGTCTCCGGAATTGCTG
>CAZOJA010000577.1:0-1817 GCA_964579955.1 uncultured Veillonellaceae bacterium
GGGGTTTGAAATCATAATCAGTCTTGCCGGTGATTTCTGTCTGGCAAAGCGCCCCCAATACTTTGCGATGGACACGGTTGTTTCTTGTAAACCGGCTGTTTGTATCTTTTACGAAGATCCGGTCAGGCATCGCATCAATCAAAGTCTGCAGTAGATGCTGTTCTTCAGCCAATGCAGTCTCAGCCTGTATACATCTTTGCTCCAGGTCAATCATGTATGATTCATTATCCCCATGTCCCGGTTTGTTGCAGATAGCCATCCTACACCTCCGGGTGAATTTCGCAATCAATATACATCCATTATAGCAGCAAAACAAATGAGTCAACATTCAAAGCTGGCGGCATAAATAGGCTAGAGGGTTTATTTCAAGTACCTTTGCGCATTGCCAATTTTTTTGCAGGCGATCATGTCTAGGAAGAGTCGGGTCAGAGCAGGATCGAACTGGCTACCGGAGCAGCGTTCCAGTTCTTGCAGTGCGGCATGATGCGGCATCCCTTGACGATAGGGCCGGTCACTGATCATTGCATCATAGCTGTCGACAATTGCCAGCAGACGGCATTCGAACGGGATATCTGAGCCGGCCAAACCTAGTGGGTACCCCCGACCATCCCAGTGTTCATGGTGTTTTAAGATCCAGTTGGCAATGGGTCGCAACTCGTGCGAAGCATGAGCGATGCGGTAGCCAATTTCACTATGCTTTTTCAGTGTTTTCCATTCTTCAGCACTAAGTGCACCGGGCTTTAGCAGGATATGATCCGGAATGCCAACTTTGCCGATATCGTGAAATCGTGCGAATAAGCGAAGGTCAGCCATACTGGATCCTGCGACGCCTGAACGTTGCGCCAGTTCGCAAAGCAATAATTCCAGCCGTTCACTGTGCTCGCCGGTGTCAAAATCGCGGGCCGATAACATTTGTTTGACTGTTTGCATGATTGTCCAATTGTCGTTAGCTTGATGCAACAATTTCTCCCGATACATTTTCCCTTCGGCATCTTTCAACAAGTCGCGCAGTGCTAGATTATGACCGCATGCAAAACCGAAAGAGAGCTGCAAAGGGATTTCTTTTTCACGACATTGTCGATTAGCGGCTTTCAATGCCTGCTCGACCTTGTCGTAGAGTGATTCGAGCATATCGCGTTGCGCTTGTTGCAGCAAGATTACAAATTCATCACCGCCAATGCGAAAAATAGGTTCGGCAGTTGGGAACGCAGATTTTAAGATTTCAACAGCGCGAACCAGCAGACGGTCGCCTTGCTCATGCCCTAGAGTGTCATTGACGAATTTTAGCCCGTCGACATCAAAAAAGAAAACCCCGATTTGTTGAGTTTTTCCCTGTTCCAACCGCAACAATTCTTCTTCGAAATACGCCCGGTTGAAGGTATTGGTCAATTTATCATGGTAGCTCAAATAGCGAAGATGAGTTTGTGCTTGTTGGCTTTCTTCCAGAAAAAAATTGGCCCGAAGAAACTCTTCCTGGTAGTAGCCGAAGACTTTACTGAACACGGTGCTGCTGGCAATGATTGTGAGAGTGAGGGATAGGCCCAGGTCCCAATAGCGCGAGGCTGAGTGCAGCGGGAGATGAATTTCCCGGGGATGCAGGTATTCCCAATAGATCAGGCCATTGACCAGTAATAGCAGCAATATTATTGCCAGGTTTCTTTTTCTGCCGTCCAACAAGATGGAAATCATGGGTACAAACAGAACAATATATAGCGGTGCACGACTTAGACTGCCGCCGGTGTTCAGCCAGGCTACAGGCACAATCAGCATGGTCAGGAACAGGGCGGCAAAAATCGGGAAGTTGTACTGACGTCGAA
>CAZOJA010000578.1:0-1802 GCA_964579955.1 uncultured Veillonellaceae bacterium
CCGCTGGTCATTTTGATCAGGACAAGCAATTCACTCAGCAACTCTTCACGCATCCCCAAGATGTTGGCAGCTTTGCATACAGCAGTTGTCATGATTGATCCCCTCCCTCATCATTTTTCGGCGTGGTGCTGCAACAATTTCATCTTTCACGACGCGAGAACCAGGATCGACATGAATCGATAAGCATCGAACGGTGGCCAACCCCTTCTATCCTCTGATATCCGCTACTGGTCGGCAGACGGATCGCCGTGAAAGATGAAACTTTTGCAACTAACCATGTAGATATGCATTTATCATGCCAACATGATAAATGCATATCGATCTAACCAAGACTATTTTTCCATATCTGGGGAGGATTTTTGCTGCCGGAAGGGTAATGTATATAAAATAAGAAAACAACGTATTATGAGGATAGCACCATGCAAACTGAACTTGAACGGCTGCATTGGGAAAACAAACTACTCTGGAGCCTATCCGAGTCTTCTTTCGACGGGATTTTCCTCACCGACGCCTCAGGCACGATTGTTTATTTCAATCCAGCTTACCTACAAATTTCCGGCTTTAGTAAAGAGCAATTGCTCAACCGTCGGATTCAAGATTTGGTGCAGAGCGGTGAAATCCCTGATGCCTGTTCACCGGAAGTCATGCAAACCCAAAAACCGGTCACAAAGGTCGTCAATTATTATCATGGGGTATCCGCCTTAGTTACCAGTACACCAATTTTTGATACTACTGGCAAAATGGTGCGCATTTTCTCCAATGTAAGAGACATCACGCAACTCATCAAACTGCGCGCACAACTAGGTGAATATTCCAGACGCTTACGACAGGTTGAACTGATTCATGCGAATGAAAACAAATTAATCGCTGCCAGCAAGGTAATGGAAACCATCATTAAAACTGCCGCCCGCGTAGCTGGTTTTACTTCCCCGGTCTTGATCCAAGGTGAATCCGGCGTTGGTAAAGATATGGTGGCGCGATATATTCATGATTGCAGCGACCTTTCTGCCGATCGTCCATTTGTCCAAATCAACTGCGGCGCCATTCCCGAGCTTTTATTGGAATCAGAGTTGTTTGGCTATGAAGCAGGAGCTTTTACAGGCGCCTCAAACAAAGGAAAAATCGGTTTGTTGGAACTAGCGAACCAAGGTACGCTTTTTCTGGACGAAATCGCTGAGATACCGCTGGCACTTCAAGTTAAGTTGCTGCAAGTCTTACAGACCAACAGTTTTTTTCGTGTCGGCGGAACGAAAAAAATCACTCTAACCACTCGGATCATCGCCGCTACCAACTGCAATCTGGAAGAAGCAATGGCCAGCGGTCGCTTTCGCCAGGATTTATACTACCGGTTAAACGTTGTTCCGATCAAAATCCCGCCACTGCGAGAGCGTCGTGAAGATATTGTTCCCTTGCTGTTGCACTTTCTGGAAAAGAACAATCAAAAGTTCAATCTTTCTTTGCGGCTTGCGCCGCGTACTGTTGAACTGCTGGCATACTACAATTGGCCGGGTAATGTCCGCGAACTAAGCAACGTATTGGAAAACATGATGATTATGACCGATGGGAATATTATCGAGGAACATAACATTCCGGCCCACATCCAGCAGGCCGCCAAAAAGCCTTTGTTTATTGATACCCCTGACTATTTTGATTCCTACAAGTTGTCCAATATCTTAACGGAAGTAGAAAAGGAAGTTATTCGCAAAGCAATTGCCGAATTGGGCCCGTTACGTCAAGTTGCCGTTCACTTGGGCATCGATGTATCCACACTTGTACGCAAAAAACGCAAATATAATATTTAA
>CAZOJA010000579.1:0-1799 GCA_964579955.1 uncultured Veillonellaceae bacterium
TGGCAGAGCACGGTAACGGCAGCGAACTGGTTGTTTGTGCAGCGCCTGGAGGGAACCCGCATGGGGGCCTGCAATGAATATCTCGACGCAGAGTCTGTGGTCAGGCGCGACGACCGGGTCGTTTACTGGACAAGCTGGCTTTATGAAAAACCGTTTGGCAAGCAGCAGGTTCTGCAGGTGCTATGGAAAAAGGAAGCTCGCCTCGATGGGCAAGGGCAGGTGAGAGCGCTGGAGTACTATTATTACGACCAGGCAGGCGAAGAAGTGTTCCAGTATCTTACCCCTACTATGTTTTCACCTCTGGTTGATAATTACGCTGCGCAGCGTGCCTTGCACTTTGCAAAAAATGACGGCAGTTTGTTGACAGAAAAGCCGTCGGACCGCAACATAGCGCCGCCGCGTTGGTATTCGACAGGATTGGAATTCAAGGATTTTGACCTGTTGGTTGACATGAGATCGATTAAAGCGGCGCCAAAAGTTGCGGCGACAGAGCTGCCGAACCAGTTTGAAATGACGGTGAAACGGGTTTGGACCGAACAGGCGGCGATAGCGCGCCGGGCTGAACTGATGCGACGCGAACCATTACGTCACGCCTACGCCGGACTGGAGTACATGGTAACGACCTACCGGTTCAGCACCGATGCCGAAAAAATGCTTGTATTATTAAACTCCGACCACAATCAGCATGGGGTGCCGATGGCTTTTGCCACAGAATCCGACTGGCGGGAATTCCGCCCGGACTCGGCAGAGCATCAGATCAGACAAATAGGACTGCGCCGGCTACGCGGCGAAATAGAATAACTGGAATGTAATAAAGACCAGGGGGTGCGACGATAACGACGCACCCCCTGGTCTTTGAATCTGTTAATCTTTTAAATCATTCTTCGGTTCCAAGCATCCGCAGTGTCGCGACTAGTAGCGATTACTCATCTGCGTCTGTTGCTTTTCTTTGTGCCGAAGCCACAAGAACCGCCCAAGCATGAAAATGGCGATGATCGGAATCACTGAGATCAGGATCCCCAAGATGTCGGCCAGCATACCGGAGTTGCCGTGTCCGAACATATTACTCAGCATCCCGCCCAACATCATCCCGCCTGCGAGCATGCCGGCATTGCGCAGCCAACTGCTGCCGGTCGACTGAGGCGCGGCCTGAGGCGGCGCCGGCGGTTTGGCAGCCGGTGCTTTATCGCTATAAGTATTGGCGGGGGCCGAGGGCTTATAACCGCTGCTAGGTGCTGCTTGCGAGGGAGCGTTGTTTGGCGCTGCCGGCGAGCTGGTTGAGGGGCGCGAAGGGCTTGAGGGTTTTGAACTGCTCTTGGCGGCAAAGGCAAGGCTGTTAAGCGCAAAAATCAACAGGAACGTGAGCAAAAGAACTCTTTTCATCGTAATCGGTTATTCCTCCCGGTGGGTTTTTACATCTTCGTCGAAAGCATAGATTTCAGCCAGGTTCGGCAATTCTCCCGCCAAGTAGCGGTCGATGTCGTGCACATCGATATAAAAGGTGCATTCGACTTCCAGATAGCCTTGTTCCTTACCTTGACTGGCATTACGGATGGCCAGCAGTTTTTCGCGTAAGGCGAGACAGTTTTGCTGGTCTGCCGTTACATTCAGCGTGACCAGGGGCACGCCGTATTCGCGCAGTACATCAGCCAGGTCCATTCTTTCCGACATCAACATTCCTCCAAATTATTATGTTGGTTTACCTAAAAAACCTGCGGAAACAATCGCGTTCCGCAGGTTTTTCGTTGCTGGGCAACAAAATCAGTATAGCAAATCTGCGCGGAAGATGCAATGCAAAG
>CAZOJA010000580.1:0-1798 GCA_964579955.1 uncultured Veillonellaceae bacterium
GAAGATAATCATCAAAGTCCCCGAGGCAATCACATTGTCATTGAACATACTCAGCCAACTGGGCAGCTTTAGATGTTCCACCGATTTTTCCGGATTACCCAGTTTGGGCGACAATTTGCTGGTCAACCATACCCAGCCCATCTGTTGATGCCCGACCGCAAAGCCGCCGTTGTCGGTCAGTTTTTGGGTTGGTTCGACTGTCAGATTGGAAAACACCGACCAGTAAGTCCCGACGAGAATGCCAATCCAGATGGCGCCGGAAATGCTGCGCAGTTCCGGGATTGCGAAGAATACGAGCCAGGTACAGGTAGTCGCCTGCTGGATCATGATATGCCCGGTAAGGAACAAGGTGCGTAGTTTTGTATAGCGCCGCAGCAACACCAGCAGAATGTTCCAGCCAAAGCCGATCATTAGCGAAATCATCGCCCAGGACAGCGACATGCCGATGGATTTGATCGCTTCGCCTGCCGCATTCAGGCCAAAATACGGATCGATAACCGCGGCGTTCAACGCGAAACGGTCGTTCAGGCCAGCCAAGATCGGCCGAAACGTAACGACCAGACCACCGGCACCGATATTCCAGATCATCATACCGACAGTCGCTTTGATAAAACCGCCAAACGCTTCATGGATTGGCTTTCTTAGGAGTATATATCCGATAAATACAAGTCCGCCGATAAAGAATTCGGGTTTCCCCAGTACGTTGTTAAAAAAAACTTTTGATACCGAATCAAATACGGAGAAAAAATCTCCCACTGCAATTCCTCCTCATACTCTGCGTTGAGACTGAGCCAAGACCAGTTTAATTCGGGGATCGCAATTATGCTTTTTTCGGATACACTTCCTTTCAGTCCTCATTTCCTGTTCCACGTAAGAATTACCCTAACAACTGACTCAATTCTTCCATACTGGAAATCTCCAGCAACTTGGCCAAAAATTCCTCATCCGAAATCTCCTCTACCAGCGCCTGCAACATATCCAGGTGGGAATCGCTATCGACAGAGGCCAGCACAAACAGCAGGCGGGCGTCATGTTCCGGGCTGTCGCTGAAATGAACCGGTTTTTCGAGTTTCATGAACGACATCGATGTCTGGTTTACCCCGACGCCACCACCTTGCGCATGCGGCATCGCCACATCGGGAGCAATAACAATATACGGCCCATACTTGCGGATCGAGTCGATCATTGCCTGAACATATCTGTCATCAATGGCGCCATCCCTGATCAACGGTTGGGCTGCGGCTGCAACGCCCTCTTCCCATGTTGCAAAAGTCTCGGCAAATAGCACCCGGTCCTTTTCGATCAATTCTTTTATCATCGTCCTGGCAACCTCCTTACCCGGTTTTGACTGATAAAACATTGCCCATCGTACTTGACGCTTGAAGTTCAGCATGTTTAAATATCATCGTGAACATTTGTGCACGAGCCTGTCATTTGTTCAGCATCATAGTATCAAACTTCAGAAAAAACAGTCAATACTCCTGCCGTCGTTTCTAGTAAGTTGCACATAAGTGCAGAAAAGCATATTCTCGAATGCTAGGAGGATTAATGTCATGGAAGATCTGGACCTGTTATCCGAGGTGGCCCGGTTGTACTACGAAAACAACATGACCCAAAGCGACATCTCACGACATATCCATACCTCGCGTTCAACTGTATCCAGGTTATTGCAGGAAGCCCGGGACAGAAAGATCGTGGAAATCATCATCCACTATCCTTGGGATCGGTCTTCTGCCATGGAGCAGGAATTGCAACAGCGATTCGGCTTGACAAATATCCGGATCCTCGACAACCAGGG
>CAZOJA010000581.1:0-1794 GCA_964579955.1 uncultured Veillonellaceae bacterium
ACCAACGTCATCACGCCGCTGTTGCCATACTTTGTCATTCTACTCGCTTTTGTGAAAAAGTATGACAAGGATATCGGCATGGGTACCCTGATGGCCAATATGTTGCCGTATACTATTACGTTCTTTATTGTCTGGACGATCCAGCTGCTGGTCTGGTTTGCTCTCAAACTGCCGCTCGGACCGGGAGCTCCCGTGCTGATGTAAGGCGTTGCGTTACTAAGTGAAGCAGGGCGGTGCGAAAACTCGTCAATGGGTTTTCCGCTGCCCTGTTTTTTTGGCGCAGGCGTTGCTGGCTGCGCAAGAGTGAGTCGGAGGAGGTAAAATGATGTGGACAAACTTGGCGCGAATCCAGCGCGACATTGAAGAACTGGCAAAATACAATGCCACACCCGGCCAGGGGCTGACCCGCTTTTCCCTGACGGCGGAAGACCGGGCGGCGCGGGGTTATCTGCGCCAACAGATGCAGGATTGCGGTTTACGCGTATACGAAGATGCCGCAGGCAACCTCGTCGGCAGACGGGAGGGCGAGTTGGTGGACGCTCCGGTCGTAATGATCGGCTCGCACTTTGACTCCGTCAAGGGCGGCGGCAATTTTGACGGGCCGGCCGGCGTGTCGGCGGCGCTTGAGACGGCAAGGGTCTTGCATGAACGCGGCACCAAAACCCGTTATCCGATCGAAGTGGTGGCGATGATCGAGGAAGAGGGGGCCCGGTTTAGCGCGAGCCTTTACGGCAGCCGTTCGATGGCGGGGCAAATCGACGCGGTGCAACTGCAGGAACGCAAAGATGCCGCTGGCATCTCGATGTACGATGCGCTGAGGGATTTTGGGTTCAACCCCGACGCCATTGGAATGGCCCGCCGACTGCCGGGCAGCGTCAAGGCCTTTCTGGAGCTGCATATCGAACAGGGGCCGATATTGGAAGCCGAAGGACTGGATGTAGGCATCGTCCAGCAAATTGTAGGTATTCACGACATGAAGGTGAAATTGCAGGGGCGGCAGGGGCACGCAGGGACGATTCCGATGCACCTGCGGGCGGATGCGTTGGTTGCGGCGGCCAAAGCGGTCGCCAGGATAGCCGAACTGGCCGTCGAGGAAGGCGGAGGCACGGTTGCCACCGTTGGCTGGCTGTCCGTCAAGCCAGGCGGCTTTAATATCATTCCCGGCGAAGTGGAGTTCAGTGTCGATATCCGTTCCGGCAAACGACAGCATGTCGATCATGTCAGCCGGCGCATCGGCGAGGTGTTGGCGGAAATCACCGACGGCACGGGGGTCGTTGCCGAACTGTCCAGTCTGATGAATGTGGCGCCGGTTCAGATGGCGGAGAGCATCGTGGCTCGTCAAAAAGCGATTTGCGAACGGCTGGGATTGAAATATCGTCTGATGCAGAGCGGCGCCGGGCATGACGCGATGGTGATGGCCGGAATCAGTCAGGTCGGACTCGTTTTTGTGCCCAGCCTGAATGGGCGCAGCCACTGTCCGGAGGAATGGACCGACTATGCCCAGTTGCAAAAGGGTGCCGAAGTCTATCTGCACACAGTGATGGAACTGGCGGAAGTCGTTGCTTGACGCTTGCGAGGTTGTTGCCGCGATCCGAGGCGTTATCGGTCGGATCGGCGGCTTCGCGATAAAACACGCTGAGGTAGCGGTGCTGAGGAAAGAAATAAGGGGCTGTGACGAAACGCCAGTTTCGTCACAGCCCCTTGGCTTTGGGCAATCAGCGCGCCAACAGCTTGAAGGCGGCGCGGGCGAAAGTTTCGACGCCGATCGGCAATACCGAGTCGTCAATGTCGAAC
>CAZOJA010000582.1:0-1793 GCA_964579955.1 uncultured Veillonellaceae bacterium
CGCTCTTCCGATCTCTTCCGCCCCATGCCCGGCGCTTACCTCGGCAATTTCCGGATCATCCGTAGATACTACGACGCGCGTCAAGGTCCCCTCTGCCTGGCAGGCGACCGCCGGCACAATCGTCCAGGCAATCAAAGGTCTGCCTGCCAGCTCTGCCAGATTTTTGCGCACAATCCCCTTGGATCCGCCTCGCGCCGGAATCAGCGCCAAAACTTTCATTACGCCTTGAACCCCCAGAGCAAAAATGCCTGCCCGAAAGCTTCCTCGCAGAACCAGGGATGTCCGCCGCTGCTATTGCGCCGAGCTGCCAACACCGCATTAAAATGACGCACCAGCGCCTTTTCGCTTTCCGGCGGCATCAATGTAAAAGGAAATTCGACCGAATGAGATATCATCGGCAACGGGTATAATCCGCTCACGCCAATCCCCTGCAATCCCAGTTCCTGCAAAATCGGCAGATATGCGCCTGACCCACTGTCTGTGCGAAACACTTCCGCTTTGGCAGGCAACCCTGCCGTCTGCGCACTGGCGTATCCTTGCAGGATTTCGTTGAACCACCGGTACTCCCGCTGCACGTTGTCAGGACGATGCGGCACCACATAGCCGAAAAAAGCACCGCCGCTCGCCAATACCCGCACCTGTTCGCGCAGCGTAGTCGACGGATCAGACATATGTTCTAGCAATCCTATCGAAAACAGCACATCAAAACTGGCATCGGCAAACGGCAATTTTTCGGCATCTCCGACAACAAAATCGGCGGCTAATCCATTCGCTGCATAGATTTCCCGGGCAATGTCGATCACCGCCGGTGACAAGTCGAGCAAAGTTGCCTCATAACCAGCGTCGCTAAAATAAGCCGACAAACTGCCGCGACCGCAGCCCACTTCCAGGCAGCGTCGTCCCCGATTAAACAACGGCGAAGCCAACAACTGCTGAAACACTTCCCAATGATTGCGAAATGCCAACTGTATCTGATTTTCCGGCTCCTGGCGGGTCCAGTGCGTATAGAGGCTTTCCTGACGGGTCTGCCAGTTTTGATGGAATGAAGCGCCGTCTCCGGTCATCTGCATAGAAATCTCCTTACCGCAAACACTTAGTAGGTCAGTTGCTTTTCAATCGACAACGGCAATGTCGCGAGCAAATCGGCAATCCGTTCCCCTGCTTTGCCGTCGCCATAGAGTAAGTCACTGGGATAGCGCCCATTCATCAAATGTTGCCGAATCGCCTGCTTGATTGCTTCCCGTTCATACCCTACCTCCAACGCATTGCGACCGCGTTCGCGCCCGCCCTGCCGGCCACCGACCGCAACAGCCGGTACCCCCAAATACGAGCACTCTCTTACCGCCACGCTGGAGTTGCCGACAATGCCCCGGCTATTGTAAAGCAGCTTCAAAAAATCTTCCGGCGCCATTGATTTGAAAAACCAGATATTAGCTGGGTTCTCATTTTCGCGGAATGCCCGGATTCCTTTGGATGTTCCGTCAGAGCCGGCATCCACGTTGGGCCAGAACCAATAGGTCTGCATACCGATATCGCGGATCGCATGCAACGTCTCCAGCACCTGCGCCCGCGAATGCTCATACTCAGTCGTAACCGGATGCTGCATGACGATCAGGTAATCCTTTGACTCACTTCGTAGCCGCGTGCCTACTCCGGCGTATCGTTCAATCGGGTCAAAATCCAAAGCCGGGTTTCGCAAAACCTGTGCAGCCAAATCCACTGACGGACAACCCGTCATAAATACCCGCTGCGGGTCTTCACCCTTAGCCAATAGCCGCAAAGCGCGCTCCAAC
>CAZOJA010000583.1:0-1785 GCA_964579955.1 uncultured Veillonellaceae bacterium
TCATTTACTTTTTGGCAGGTAGTCAGATTGCCAATCGTTTTAATGCTGGAACATAACGCTGCGATTAAAAACGGCGCCAATAATGCCGGGTCAAAGCTAAACCCAACGTGATCAAGATTGGGCAGGGCAATCCAGGCCGTATTATGGAACTTATCCAACTGTTCAGCGGGAATCATATTCAAAAAAAATGCGCTGGCATAACCAAACAAAATGCCGGCTATAATCGAATATTCCCGCAATCGTTGGCTGCCCCAGATATGCATGACAACGATAATCGCCAAGGTGAGACTGGACAAAAGAAAAACCTGCGGATTGCTTCGCCCGGTTTCATCCAGACCGATAAAATTGGGAATGGCGTAAGTAATAAATATAATGGCCATCAACGTAACGATCAAGCCGGTAATTTCGACCGGAAACAAAATTCGCAGCCGATGTACGATCCGGCTAAGCAATGTCTGAAAAAACCCTGTAACCACTGTCATGCCGCAAAGCAGCGGGATCCCCCCCGCCTGGACAGCCATCACAGATACCGGAAAGTAGGGTGCGCCAGTTTCGTGGGCGCAAAAATAACCCGATCCCACGGATTTTTTTCCATATGCCTGCAGTAGTGTACCGAATCCCATTGAAATCATCATCAGGCTGACCAAGGTTTGCGCCAGTTCAACTGATCCTCCCATCGCAGCAACTACAAGCACCGGGAACACCAGATCGACCGACAACATGATCACTTGTTGCATCACGAGCGGGACCAAGGAGGACAAAGGAACTGAATCGTTCACCCCATAAATTAAGTTTGCAGGACGATGCAACTTGGACATTGAAGCCCCCTCCTTGTTTTGAGGCAAAACTCAATACATTTGAAGATTTTATCGCCCAATATAATGTGAAACTTCAGCAATTCGGCGCGACACATTCGGCGCCAATATCGCTGGCTACATTCTCCGCTCGCTACTCTCGGAAGGGGAAAATCGCTTCTGTGCAAAACTAAACTTACACTCACACTAGGTAAGTATCTTACTGAGTGCTGAGAAAGTTTTCGATATTTTTCAGCGCTTTTTCGCTGAGCCGCTCTAATGCCTGACGGGTGAGACCGGAGGATCGGCTCAGACAATTGACATGCGGATGAGCAAGCAACCGACCGCTCATATCGCCAATCGCGGCAGCAGTATCGCAAAAAAATTCGTTATCTCCATGCGCCAGCCATTGTTCTAAAGCATCAACATCATGCGCCGGACCAATCGAGGTATTGAACATAATCTTATGATTGCCCAACCAGGCAAACTGCTCCGACTGAAATAGAATCACATTTTTATTCAGGCAGCTGCAGACAACGTCAACGGTCTGCAGCAATTGCTGCAAAGGAAGATATTTGACGCCCTGCGCTTCCTGCTGCGGTTTGCGGCTGCGACTGAAATAAAAAAGGTCAGCCCCCAACGCCTGCAATCCGGCGGCAATCAACTGGCCGGTAACCCCCAGCCCAACGATGCCCACTTTTAACTCTGTCAGTTCCACCGGTTGGTCCTGCCATTGTTTGGCGCCAAACCCATGAATGTAACGGATCAGCTCACTTATGACATACTCGACGACTCCCTGGTCGCCATAGTCGCGCACGCCGGTCACGGTGATGTTTTGCTCCCGGGCGCTACGAATGTCTACATTGGCGCTGACCTCAGAATACAAACTGCAACACATGCCGATATAACGAATGGCCGGACAGGCCGTAATAACGCCTTTTTCAATGCGACTGGTGTAACTCAGCAATACCGCATCGGCATCACCGATACG
>CAZOJA010000584.1:0-1785 GCA_964579955.1 uncultured Veillonellaceae bacterium
ATGTGAAGATCATCGGTCATGCCGGAGAGATGGGTCGCGGCGGTCAGCCGGTCATCGTCGTAGACGCGATTGATCAGGAGCTGGCCGCGGTTGCCGCTGAATTGTTCGCAGCAGTCGGCAGCGTGGTGGTGGCGAATGCGGATGTGGTTCAGACGATCAACGTCATTGCCACCGAACAGGCATTGAGGGCGGCGGTTTTACTCGAACAGGCATTGCGGACGGCAGGAATAGAAAATTGGGAGATGATCCACGGAGCGTTGTCGGTTGTGGCGCCTGGAGTAATCAAGGCCTATGCCGAGGACGATCTGGGGCCGTTTGCGCGAAAAATCATCGCTGCATTGCGTGAGGAGGAATTGCCATGACGACAGAGTGCAACATGGCTGGGGCACTGATGGAAGCCTGGCGCGAGTTCGGCATTTCGCCGCAGCAGTTTCGCCGCATCGCCGCCGATTTTGCGGTCACCGTGGAAGACGGACTGCACGGCAGACCGTCGCCGCTGCAGATGCTGCCCGGTTTTGTCGGCAGACCGTCCGGTGATGAAACCGGCCGCTTCCTGGCGCTTGACTTCGGTGGCACCAATGTCCGGGTGGCATCGGTGGAACTATGTGGCGGCGGGCGGACCCGGATTGAAAAACTGCACAAGGTGTCACTGCGGGATTCGGCCGCCGGCTACGACTATACCGCTGCCAACGTCCAGCTGGACGAACTGTTCGATTTCATTGCCAGTCAGCTGTCACAGGTCGCGGACGGCAGTGAGCAAATGCTCGGTCACTCATTTTCCTATGGCGGCAGGCAGACGGCAATCGGCCGGGCCGGTTTTATCGGCTGGACCAAAGAAATCAAAGTGTCAGGCCTGGCCGGTCAGGATATCAACGCCACTCTGGCGGCAGCGCTGGACCGACAGAATTTGGCTGCTATCCGTCCAGTGGCGGTGCTCAATGATACGGTGGCCACCCTGTTGACTGCCGCCTATGCGATGCCGGCTGCGGATATGGGTTCGGTCTGCGGAACCGGCCAAAACACCTGCTACTTTGAACAAAGTCCCAGACATGGCGACTTCGGTCGGGAGATGGCCTACAACGCCGAGTCCGGCGGCTTCGACCGGCTGCCGTTCAGCCGGATTGACGAGGAACTGGATGCGGCTAGCGAATACCCCGGTCGTCAGCGCATGGAAAAAATGGTAGCCGGCCGCTATCTGGGCGAGCTGGCGCGGCGCATCCTGTGGGCGGGCCGGGGAGAGTGCGGACTGCGGTTTGTTCAGGACTATCCGGTTTTTTCACAGATTGACGGTATGAGTAGCCAAGACCTGGCGGTTTTTGCCGGTGATGACTCCGAAGCGCTGACGGCCATTGGAGTTTGGCTGTCGCAGCACTGCCCGCAGAGCGGCGCCAGTCTGGCCGAGCGTCACTTTATAAAGGCGGTGGCCGAACTGGTCGTGCAACGGTCGGCGCTGCTGATCGCCGCCAGCTACGCCGGCTTTCTGCTGCGGCTCGACCCGGCGAAGCGGCGCAACCATCTGATCGGCGTCAACGGCTCGTTGTATGAGAAGATGCCCGGTTTTGCGGCGGCGATTTCACGCGGATTGGAGCAGTTTGGTGACTGGCCGGCCGGTCAGGTCGAATTTCTGGTGGTCGATGAAGCGCCGCTGCGCGGGGCGGCGATCGCGGCGGCGATGGCCGGCACAGAGGGAGGACTGGGATAAATGGAACGATGCGGCTGGTGCAAGGGCGATGAGCTTTATGAAGCCTATCACGACAAGGAATGGGGCCTGCCCGAACATGACGA
>CAZOJA010000585.1:0-1772 GCA_964579955.1 uncultured Veillonellaceae bacterium
CCGCGGCGCGGATCTTCTCCTGAATGACCGGCACGAGTTCGCTGCGCGCCCGCTGTGCAAAACGTTTTGCCTTGACGCCCCGTTTGGTGCCGTATTCCTGCAGGGGAGCGTGGGGCGCTTTGGCCCTGACCATGCGGGAGATGCCGTATTTGCCCTTGCGGTTCACGATGCTTTTGCGAAGAAGTCCGCTTTTGACCGGAGCCAGTGACTTTTCCTTTTTCTGCACGGCCTTGGCTCCAAGTTCCGTTTCTTTTTCAATGGCCTGGCTAACGTTGGTTGTAATGAGATCGCCGAAGGAAATGCACTTGTCGATGCCTGAGACGTTAATCACCGGCCGCATCGGCCACCACCTCCCGGCATTCCAGCCTGAGATACGCATGTTTTTCTTCCACGTCCACCGGCGGGGCGATCTGCTCGAAGATGCGGCCGCCGTATTGAATACGGTCGGTTACCGCCACATCCCGCCGGTAACGGACCACGACGCGGTGGATGAGTTCTGGCATCAGCTGTTCGTATTGGTCGAGCGTTTTTGCTGTCAGCGTCGTGATTTTGGCCCAAAGGATGACCCGCAGCGCATAGTTCACGATATAGCCGCCCTGGTCATCAGGCACTTTCGTTTCTTGCAGAATGCTGATGCGGCTGTTTAACTCTCCAGGATTCATATCCTCACCTACCAGTGAATGTTTCGGTACGGAGCAAGCAAGGCGTAGACGACCGGCGGGATCGTCTCGCCGGAGCGCTGTTCGTAAAAATGGCTGATGAGAAGCAGCTGCGCCTGTTTTACAGGAGTCGGCACTTCCGTCGGCAGACTGGCATTGAGATAGTTTTCGCAGTGCTGCCTGGCGACCGGAATCAAACCGGCGAGAAGAGTATCTTCCTCCTCGCCGTCAACACGCAGATAGGTTTTAACCTCTTGCAGTGAAACAGGCTCATCCGCCATCGCCGCTCTCCATCAGTCCGGCTGCCTGCAGCTTCGCAAGCAGCGCGTTGAAATCGGTTTTTAGGTCGGCGATGGTTGTGGCGGTGCTGTCCGCTTGATTCGCGGCGCGCGCAAGCGGGACTCCGTCCAGCAGAAGCTGGCCTTCGGCGGTGACTTCAAGCGTGCCGCCGACCACCCACTTGCCGCCGCCGGGTTCGGCGTAATTCTTTACGTTGCTCATATCACACCTACGCTTTCATCTGCAGCACTTTGATGGCTTCGGCGAGAATCAGTTTGCCGTCGACCCGCTGCGTGGCCTTGAAACCCACCTGCCCGGTTGCGGCATACAGTTCGCCCAGGCGCTGGAAGGAACGTCCTTGCCGGTCGGCGACCCAGTAATAGCCGAAATCACCGAAAGCCACCACCTTCGCGGCTGCGGCAATACTCGGGACATAGGCCGAGGTTTTGAGTGGCCGGCTCAGCAGGGTATCCGGTTGGCCCGCGGTGACCGAAGGTTGCCACAGATACTGGCCGTTGCCATCCTTCAGCTTGCGGATGACCTTGACTGTCGCGTCGTTCGTCAGGAACACGGCGTTTTTTCGGTACGGTGCCTTCAGCGAATAGAACAGATCCATGATCTCGTCGATAGTCAGCGCCGTGGCGCTTGCAGCTGTGATTCCCACTCCCGCGCCGCCGGTCGCGTTGAAAATTCCGGTTGGTTTGCCGGTCCCGTTCCCGATGAAGAAGGCCTCTTCCTCTTTGGAGCCGATGCGCCGACCGAATTCCTTGGCGATATATTGCTCCAGATTGAACACGCTGTCGCTGATCAGTTCTTCCGATACCTTGATCATGG
>CAZOJA010000586.1:0-1772 GCA_964579955.1 uncultured Veillonellaceae bacterium
CCTTTCCGTCTGCTGGCCGGTTGAATGATCACCCCTGCAATATTGGCAGCAGATCGGTCGGATAATGAATGATCCGCTGCGCTCCATTCTGCTGCAGTTCCTCAACCGGTCGGAATCCCCAGGCAACTCCGACTGCCAGCATTCCGGCCGCGCAGGCCGTGCGCATGTCGGTCGCCGTGTCGCCCAGGTATAGTATCTCGTGTGGCGCCACCGCCAGTTGTCCGGCTATTTCCAACGCAGCCTGCGGGTCCGGTTTGACCGGGACACCGGGGCGGGCGCCGAGAATCGGTTCAAAACTCCAGCCGGGCAACAAGGCTGGCACCATGATTTTTGTAAACGGGTCCGGTTTGTTCGACAAAACCGCCATTCGCAGACCGACGTCGGTCAGAGCCGCCAGCAACTCTTCGATTCCGGGATAGGGACGGGTTTTTTTCTGCCAGCGTTCTTCATATTCTGCCGACATCCAGCGGATATTATCCGCCACCAGTGAATCGGTCCGCCGCTGTTCCGGCAATACTCGCTTCACCAGTTCACTGATGCCATCTCCGACAAAATAGCGATAGCGGTCAACTGCATGTACGGGGAATTGTTGCCGGGCCAAAACGGCGTTCATCGAATCCGCCAGATCTTCCAGCGAATCGAGCAGAGTCCCGTCCAGATCAAAGATTACTGCCCGGTATCTCACGCCAGCGGCCAGCTTTCGGTAATCTCGGCCAACAACAGCACCAGCGCCGCAGTCCGCGGCACGGCCGTGTTCAGATCGACGTATTCGTGGTCGGTGTGTTCCTCATAATTTTCCACACCCAACGCATCAATCGTCGGTATGAATTTGGCCGTCCGGTTGCCGTCGGTCAGACCGCCGGCCATCCATTCGACCACCTCGGCGCCATACTCGCGACGGACGATGTTCTTGTAAACATCGACCAGTTTTTGCACCTGGGCGGTTTTTTCCATCGGTCCGGTATGGATGCCGCCGGTCACCGTCACCTTCACGCCCGGTACGACCGTCTGGTTCGGCAGATCTTTGATTGCCCGGTCCAACCGTTCCTGTTCCGCAACGGTATAGCAGCGCACATTCAACTTGGCAAAAGCATCGCCGGGAATCACGTTGATCCGGTCGTTGCTCGAGCCAATCACTCCGACGTTGATCGCATTGGCAGGAATAAACTGGCCATGATCGACTATCCCTTTCTGTTGCAACGCCTCTCTCGTATACTCTTGCGGATTTTGCGGCAACGGACTGGCCAGTTTGTATAGCAAACTGATCTGGTTGCCCAGTTCCATGATCGCGCTGGCGCAGGAGTGCGGCGCATTACCGGCATGCCCGGAAATCCCTTCGACCTTGATGTCGTAGTTGGCGCTGCCTTTGCGCTGGGTCACGATTCCCCAACCGGGACGTGCCGTATCCATGATCACCGCGACATCGGCCTGTGGCGATAATTCGGCGACGATTGCTTCCGCCGTCGGCGAACCGCCCTCTTCTTCTCCGTTGTAGTAAAGGATGATTTCGCCAAACGAATCAAACTGATGCTCTTTCAGCGTTTTCATCGCATATATCGTCTGGATGACTGTCGCCTTGTCATCACCGACCCCCGGTCCGTAAGCGATATTTTTTTCATCGAGCCGGAACGGCCGTTTGGCCGCTTCGCCTGGTTTAAATACCGTATCGATGTGGGCGATCATCAGCAGGCGAAACGTCCCTTTGCCTTTCAAACGCGCAATCAGATGGGTGGAACGGGGATTGGTCCGATATTCAACCGCAGCTCCCAAAG
>CAZOJA010000587.1:0-1767 GCA_964579955.1 uncultured Veillonellaceae bacterium
TGTACAGGAAAGCCCTCTCGCGCCGAGAGGGCTTTTGTGCGTCGGGGAAAACAGCATAATTCCTTCATAAGTCCTTCACGGGTTCTACACAATTCATTGTTATGATTTGATCATACACCAGACAAACAATAATAGGGAGGCAAACAACAATGTTCAAAAAGAAAGCAAGCTCGATTTTAGCGGTGGCATTGATTCTGGGAGTGTTGGGAGCAGCTGCAATTGCGATGGCAGCTCCGACGACCGACAATGGAATGTCTTGCGCTGATCCGGAAAAAAGGCAGCAAATGCTGGATTCCCATGTGAAAAGCGGCATGATGACGCAAGAACAGGCCGACCAAATGAAGAAGAAAATGGAACAGATGATGAATGGCGGTCAAATGAACGGGGAACATGGCAATCACAATGGCCCGCATGGCAACCCGCCAGCGCAGACGCCAGGAAAATAAAATCAACCAAAACGCCGGGAGTATTCCCGGCGTTTTTTCATGCAATATGGCAGGGATTTTCCCAATTGGGCGGAATATTAAAGAATGAAAATTAATTGAACCGGGGAGGATTCACATGTACAAGTGGTTTGCAATGCTGTTGGTCACGATTTTGGTTGCGGGATTGCCAATGGTCGGTCAGGCTCAATGGGACGCTGAAAAAAACAAATGGATCGTAGGCGACAATGAAGCAGTGTTCTACACCAATGCCAACTGTACCGGAACGCAGTATCTGTTGATGCAGGGGGTCATGGAATATCCCATCCTGCATAGTATTTCCTCACCGGGAGTGAAAAGCTGGAATAACAAAATTGCCTGCGCAGAGTTGGGAAAAAATGCTGTAGTGACAGTATATAAAGTACAGTACTACAAGGGCGCCTCATTGGAATTGACCGCCGGGGTGCACTCTCTTGCAGGTTCGCGGCTCGGTACTGACATCAGTTCGATTCGCAAAACGCAGTAATCAGTTCATTTATTTTTTCGCCCGGATGAAAGCACTGCCAATCGCATCCTTGGTCTCGGCTGGATCAAGGCTTAAATCCTCCGGCTCATAAACTCGAACGACCTCTACATCCAAATCGACAAATCCAGCAGCTGTCAGCTTATCTTTGTACTCGTCCAGGCTCAATGCGCCAGCGATGCAACCGGTCCAGGCGGCAAGGTTTTGTTGCACGGATTCCGGTAATGGTCGTAATAGCACGATGTCAGATACGGCCATGCGTCCGCCTGGTTTGAGCACGCGGTATATTTCGCGAAACACGGCGTCTTTGTCGGCTGACAAATTGATCACGCAGTTGGAAATAACGACATCGACGCTGCCTGCCGGTAAGGGAATCTCTTCGATGTGTCCTTTGAGAAACTCGGCGTTTTCGACGCCGAGTTTTATTTTGTTGTCATTAGCGGTTGCCAACATTTCATCAGTCATGTCCAGGCCATAGGCTTTGCCGGTCGGGCCGACGCGGCGCGCCGACAGAATCACATCCAGACCGGCCCCGCTGCCGAGGTCCAGGACCGTTTCGCCTGCGTTGAGCGGACAGAGGGCGGTGGGGTTACCGCAGCCTAATGATGCTTCGATCAGTTCAGAGGAAAGGCCGGCAGTTTCATCTGCTTCATAGAGACCGCCGGTGATCGCCTGGGTGGCTTTGCTGGGACCGGAGCCGCAGCAGCTACTGCCCGGAGTACCACAACCGTTTTTTAAAGTGATCGCACTGGCGTAGCGCTGACGGACTTTTTCACGAACTTCATCTTTGTTCAGGGTATTCATTAATAGCTCACCTCCGAA
>CAZOJA010000588.1:0-1767 GCA_964579955.1 uncultured Veillonellaceae bacterium
TTTCCGGATGTCGCGCCCTTGTTCCACAATTCCTGACGGCTGCGGCTATAGAACCAGGTTGTGCCTGTTTCCAGGGTTTTTTCCAGCGATTGCCGGTTCATATAGGCCAACATCAATACAGTTCCTGTTGCGGCATCCTGCACAATCGCCGGCACCAGTCCACTGGCGTCAAATTTGATTCGCCCGATCATTTATAATCGCACCTCAATCCCCTGACTGCGCAAGAATTCTTTGGTCTGGCGAATACTGAATTCGCCGTAATGAAACACCGAGGCAGCCAGCACTGCGTCAGATTTTCCTGCCAACAGCGCATCGGCAAAATGCTGCAGATTACCTGCGCCGCCGGAAGCAATTACCGGCACTTCCACCAGTTCCGACACCGCCCGGTTCAGTTCATTGTCATAGCCATCCTTGGTTCCATCGCAATCCATGCTGGTCAGCAAGATTTCACCGGCCCCCAGGTCCACACCGCGCCGGATCCATTCCATCACGTCGAGACCGGTCGGCGTGCGTCCGCCATTGATATAAACTTCCCAGCGGCCCGCCCCGCAGCGTTTGGCATCCACTGCCAACACAATGCACTGGCAGCCAAAACTCCTGGCTCCTTCGGCAATCAGCGCCGGATCCTTGACGGCTGCCGTATTCAGCGACACTTTATCTGCCCCGGCATGCAGCATTGTACGGATGTCATCGACCGAGCGGATGCCGCCGCCTACTGTGAAAGGAATGAAAACCTGGCTGGCGGTGCGCCGTACGACATCAACCATCGTATTGCGACCGTCCGAGGAGGCGGTAATATCAAGAAACACCAGTTCATCGGCCAGCTCGCGGTCATAAAATGCCGCCAGTTCCACCGGATCGCCGGCATCCCGCAATGAGACAAAGTTCGTGCCTTTGACCACCCGGCCATCTTTGACATCCAGACAGGGAATGATTCGTTTCGTATGCATCAGGCTGCACCTCCCCGCGCAACCTGCAAGGCCTCTGCCAAATCAATCGCACCGGTATAAAGCGCCTTGCCAATGATCACGCCTTCGATTCCTTCTGCAGCCAACGGTTGCAGGGCCAGAATATCTTCCATCCCTTTCACGCCGCCGGAAGCGATGACTGCCAGACCCGACTGTTTTGCCAGCTGCAGCGTAGATTCCACATTCACGCCGGTCAGCATTCCGTCGCGGGAAATGTCGGTATAAATAATGCGTTTGGCGCCGACTTGTTTCATCCGCAGCGCCAGCTCTTCCACCCGCAGCAGTCCCGATTTTTCCCACCCATCAACTGCCACTTCCCCATCACGGGCATCGATCCCGATCACAATTTTTTCGCCATAACGGCTGCACAGTTGTTCGACCAGCTCCGGCGAACGCGCCGCCACTGAGCCGAGGATCACCCGGTTGATACCGGCGGACAAGACTTCTTCGGCATTTTCCATCGTCCGGATGCCGCCGCCGAGCTGAACTTTGACGTCAAAGCTCCGGGCGATCTCACTGATCACCGGCAAATTGACCGGTTTGCCGGCCCGTGCCCCATCCAGGTCAACAATATGCAACCACTGCGTCCCCGCCTCAACCCAACGCCTGGCTGCATCGAGCGGATTTTCGGCAAAAACTGTCTCGCGATCAAATTTTCCTTCTTCCAACCGCACACATTTGCCGCCCCGGATATCTATCGCCGGAAATATTATCATATCGACATCTCCTTGAAGTTCGCCAAAATTTTCAAGCCAACCGCACTCGATTTTTCCGGATGGAATTGCACCGCCTGAACCAG
>CAZOJA010000589.1:0-1766 GCA_964579955.1 uncultured Veillonellaceae bacterium
GTCATCGTTGTCCGACAACAAATGGGGACGCTGCGCAATGATCAAGCCGGGAGCGAGGTCGGAAGAATCGCAGTATCCCTGGTACTGGAATCCAAGCGTCCAAGTGGCTCTCCCCGCAGGGGTCAGCTGTTATCGCAGCGGTATGGAATACTCGCATGGCGGACTGAGTCTGCAAGAATGCGTATTGATGGAGATTAAAGTCAGCAAGCCGGGCGGAGGGGCAACGAAGAAAGCGACGATCGTGACCGAGGCGGTCTGGAAAGGGCTGCGTTGTAAAGTGAGCGTCGAAGGGCCCGCTCCCGGGTTGATGGTCGATTTACGCCTTAAGCCGGGCAATGCGGAGTCTTCGCTGGTGCTGGCGAAGAAACCGCTCGATGAAAACGGGCAGGCGTCTATTGTGGTGGAAGACGAAGATCACGCGGGCAAAGCGGCGGCGCTGGTGGTTCTCGGCGCTGATGGCCAGTTGGTTGCGCAATTGCCTACGATAGTCGGAGGGGAATGATGGGAATGCAGCTGGATGCGATTGATCGACTGGCGGCGGGAGTATTGGACGGCTACTTGGTGAGAAAGGATCTGGTGCGGACGTTCAGTCGCCAGTTTCCTGTTCCCACCTATGTGGTGGAATTCATGCTGGGACGGTACTGTGCCAGCGTGAACGAGAAAGATATCGAAGAAGGCCTGGAAATCGTCCAGAAGCAGCTTCAATCGAAGACGGTGAAGGCCGGGGAAACCGAGCTGTTCAAAGCGCGAGCGCGAGAACGCGGCGAAGTTAAAATCATCGATCTGATCAGCGCCCGTCTGGACGCGAAGACGGATTCGTTTCTGGTGACGCTGCCTAGCTTGCAACTGAGCGACGTAAGGATCAGCCCTATCTTGGTCAGTGAGAACGAACGGATGCTGACTGGCGGTTTTTATGCGGAAATCAACTTGTCTTACGATGCGGCTATCGCGCAGGAGACTAAAGGCCGTCCGTTTGGCGTGGAAAGCCTGCGGGCCATCCAGCTCTCCAAACGCGATGTCCTGGACACGCTGGCTAAAGCGCGGGAAGCCTTTACGACTGAGCAGTGGAAAGCGTTTTTGCTTCGCAGCATCGGCATTGAAGCCGAAGGACTGTCGGATCGCAATATTAACGCTTATCTGCTGCGGATGGTGCCGATGGTGGAGCGGAACTACAACCTGGTCGAGCTGGGGCCTCGCGGCACCGGCAAGAGTCACCTGTTCCAACAGATTTCCCCCTACGCCCATCTGGTGTCCGGCGGCAAGGCGACTGTGGCACAGATGTTCGTGAACAATTCAAACGGTCAGCGCGGCTTGGTTTGTCAGTACGATGTGGTCTGTTTTGACGAAGTATCCGGCATTTCGTTCGATCAGAAAGACGGCGTCAATATCATGAAGGGATATATGGAGTCCGGCGAATTCAGCCGTGGCAAGGAAAGCATCAGGGCAGATGGCAGCCTGGTGATGGTGGGGAACTTCGAAGTGGATGTGGAGCATCAGCAGCGGATCGGCCATCTGTTTGGACCGATGCCGCCGGAGATGCGGGACGATACGGCGTTTATGGACCGGATTCATGCGTTCTTGCCTGGCTGGGATGTGCCGAAAGTTCATAAAGAACTGTTGACTGATCGGTTCGGCATGGTT
This sequence comes from uncultured Veillonellaceae bacterium, assembly GCA_964579955.1. GTDB lineage: Bacteria > Bacillota > Negativicutes > UBA1444 > UBA1444 > UBA1444. Next base: position 1,642 of record CAZOJA010000589.1, read on the forward strand.
AGCGATTTCCTATCCGAATGCATGAGCCAGTTGCGAGGGCAAAGCCGGGTCGCGGCGCTGCAGGGAAAAGTTCATTTTGGCGGCGCGTTGAGCGGGCGGGATACGAATGCGGTGAACAAGACGGT
>CAZOJA010000590.1:0-1765 GCA_964579955.1 uncultured Veillonellaceae bacterium
AACTTGACTACGGCAAGTTTATGGCGCTCTATCAAACGGCAAAGCCGGAAATTGGCTCCGGACCGCGCAGGACAAAGCCTGTGCCAACGGATTCTTTACCGGAGGCGACCGAACCACCAGCCGATACTGCGTCAGACAAACAACAAGAAGCGACCCCGCGCCGCAGATCCAGAAAATCATCGTAAATATTGAAAAGGAGTGACACACAATGTCGAACATCTGGGAAAAATGGGACAAGAAGATTGATACGGCCGGACTCAAAAACGATGTGAAGAAAGCGGCCGACAACAAGCAGGAGTATCGTGACGTGCCGAAAGGCAAATATGAGGTGAAGATCACCAAACTTGAACTCAAAGCCACAAAAAAGGCCGATGAACCGATGCTCAGCTGTTGGCTGAAGGTGATTAACGGCGCGCAAAAAGGCCAGTACATCTTCTATAACCAAATGCTGACCACCGGGTTTGGTATCCACATGGCTAACGAGTTCCTGCGCAGCCTTGAAAGCGGCATCGAGATCGGCTTCGAGAACTTCCGGCAGTTCAATGACCTGCTCATGGACATTACAGAAGCCATTGAATCCGAGGGGCTTGAATATGTCCTCGATTACGGCGAGAACGACAAGGGCTACAAAACCTACCGGATTGAAGACGTCTTTTCCGCGTCATGATCTTCTTCGACTTTGAAGTCTTCGCCTATGACTGGCTGGTGGTGTTGGCAAACGCCAACACCCGGGCCTTTCAGACAATTGCCAATGATGCGGGCCGGCTGCAGCGGTTTTATGAAAAAAATAAGGATGAGATATGGATCGGCTACAACAGCCGAGGCTATGACCAGTACATCTTGAAAGCGATTCTGCTCGGTTTTGATCCATATGAAGTCTCGTCCTTCATCATTGGTCAAAGTCGCAAAGGCTGGGAATACTCGAGTGCATTTGAGTCGATTCCGCTGAATGTGTTTGATGTAATGACTACCCCACATGGCCTGAAACAACTGGAAGGGTTTATGGGCAGCGACATCCGGGAAAGCGAAGTCAGCTTCAAAACCAATCGTAAACTGACGGCTGCCGAACTCCGTGATGTTGAAGCCTACTGCAGGCATGACGTGGAGCAGACGATGGAAGTTTTCATGAACCGAATTGATGAGTTTGAAAGCCATCTGTCGCTTTTGAATACCTTCTCGCTCCCCATCAAGTTCATCCATAAGACAAAGCCACAGCTGGCGGCAATTATTCTCGGGGCAAGGCGGAGCAGTTACCGCGATGAATTCGACATCACTTTGCCAGAAACGCTGCGACTGGAACAATATCGGCACATTGCCGACTGGTATAGGGATCCAGCCAACCGGAACTATAACTCTTCGCTCAAAACAGAGGTAGCTGGCGTTCCTCATATCTTCGCCTGGGGCGGTCTTCATGGAGCTTTAGGGAGCTATTGGGGAGAAGGACAATTTCTCAGCATTGATGTGGCGTCCTATTATCCGGCGCTGATGATTGAATATGGATACCTTAGCCGTAGCGTTGCAGATCCCGAAAAATACCGGCAAATCCGGGACGAGCGAATCCGGCTGAAAAAAGAAAAAAGCCCGATCCAGCAGCCATACAAGATTGTACTCAACAGCACGTATGGCGCAATGAAGGACAAATACAACGCCTTATACGATCCGCGTCAGGCCAATAACGTCTGTGTCGGCGGTCAACTTCTGCTGCTGGATCTCATTGAAAAGCTCGCGCCCTATGGCAAACTCATTCAATCCAATACCGATGGAA
>CAZOJA010000591.1:0-1760 GCA_964579955.1 uncultured Veillonellaceae bacterium
GGGATTGCCAGGGTATTGGCAAAACCGCTGACGTTGGCGCGATTGCGGGCCGTTCTCGAGGAACTGTTGCGACAGTTGCCATCTGTGGAACCGGAGTACCAGGTTGCGGTTCAACAGGAAAACATCGCCGCCGACCTAAAGTTGCGCCGGGGTTCTCATATCCTGGTGGTGGAAGATAATCCGATCAATCAGGATGTCGCGGGGCAACTGCTGACGTCGGTCGGCATGCAGGTCAGTTTCGCCGACAATGGCAGGCAGGCGGTTGAGCTGGTCCGTCTCAATCCTTACGATTTAATCCTGATGGATGTGCAGATGCCCGTGATGGACGGACTGGCGGCCACGGCAGCGATTCGGCGGTTGGCAGGCGGCGAGGCGATTCCGGTCCTGGCAATGACTGCCAATGCTTTTGAGGAGGACCGGTTGAAGGCGATGATGGCAGGGATGAATGACCATTTGGGAAAACCTGTGGATCCGGACCTGCTGTATCGGGCGCTGGTGAAGTGGCTCCCGGTGAAAGCGGTTGCGATTCCTTCTGTTGAGGGTGATCCTGTCGCCTCGGCATGCTTGGCGAAACAGGACGACGGAACCGGCCCGACGTCGGCACGGATGACAGAGCTGGCAAATATCGACGGACTGGATGCGACGGGTGGCTTGAATCGCATTTGCGGCGACGAAGGATTTTATTTCAGCTTGCTCGAACAATTCTGCCGCCAGCATGGCAGAGATGGCGGCGTTTTGACGGAAAAACTGGCGGTAGGTGACCGGACAGGAATGGCACAGGTCGCCCATGCGCTGCGAGGCGTCGCGGGAGCTCTCGGCGCCGAAAAAGTCCAACAGCTGGCCCGAACCCTGGAAGAAGCAATCAGGACGGAAGCGGCTGAAGACGCGCTGCAACTGGCGTTGCAGCAACTGGTGGAAGCATTGGCTTCCTTGGTGGCAAAGCTGCAATCTGTGTTCGGCCATGTGCAACCTATGGCGCCAATATCTGGCAAAAAATCAGCGGCGCAACCTGTGCGGGAGACGTTGCTGACACTGGTCGAACTGCTGTCGCGCAATGATGTTGCCGCCGCAGATGTGTTTGAATCTTCGCGGGCAATGCTGGAACAGGCGTTGGGCGTCGACGTGCGGCGACTGGGTTGGCAAATCGAGAATTATGATTACGCCGATGCGGTTGCAACGGTGCGGCTCTTGCTGGAACGGGACGGGTGAGGAAACGGCGATGAAGATTTTGGTGGTCGATGACGACAAATTTAATCTGATGATTGCTAAAGACTTGCTGGAAGACCAACTGGAACACAGCGGGATATTGTTATGCCGCAATCCGCTCGAAGTGATGGACCTGCTGGCGACAGAGGAAATCGGCGTGGTCCTGCTGGATATCGTGATGCCGCACCTGGACGGGATCAGCTTGTTGCAACAGATTCGCAGCAGGCCTCAATACGATGATCTGCAGATCATCATGTTTTCCGCCGTTACCGATCACGACAGCTTTCAGCGCTGCTTTGAGAGCGGCGCCAACGACTATGTGTCAAAACCGATCAATCCGCCGGAGTTTATTGCCCGGATGCGGGCCGCATTAAAGATTCGCAATAACGTGAAGAACCTTAAGGCGACGCAGGCTTATCTGGCGCAGACGGAAAAGCTTGTTTCCATCGGCGAACTGGCGGCAGGGGTCGCGCATGAAATCAATAATCCGCTCGGCTTCGTCGGCAGCAACCTGGGGACCATCACCCGCTATCTACAAGCGATTCAGCAGTACA
>CAZOJA010000592.1:0-1756 GCA_964579955.1 uncultured Veillonellaceae bacterium
GTTGATGCCCAGTGGCAGGCACTTCTCGGTGGTCTTGAAAAAGGCGACTATGACTGGGCGCACCTGGCGATGCAGTACTGGCCGGAAAGGGTACGCGCCAAATGCAAGACCGATAAGTCGCTGGCGATCGCGCACGGTCTGGAAGAGCTGTATGTGGAGCCGGTAGCGGCAACGAAGAAGAAAACGAAAAAGTAAATTCCAATTAATGTTTGCATTGTAGGAGGGACCATGGGGATTGCGGAGTTTATCCGGGAAGCGGTGCTGTGTCCGCGGCTAAAGCAAAGCGGCTGTATGGTCGTCTATGACCCGGCGCAGCGTTATTGGCAGCTATGCCAAGAGTTAGCGTCGGAAAAAACCGTTGTAATCAATGCGGCCGAGGGCAGCATCGAGAGCCGTGAGGCGGCGATGGCGGCGCTGCATGAACTGGGGCGGCAATTGCCGAAACTGGAAGGACTACTCCTTTATGTGCCGGCAGCAAAACCGGAAACCGACGAAGCGAAGCAGGTCGACCCGTTCGCGGTGTATACGCAGTGCGGCGCGGTTTTTCCGCTGGATGACGGCGATGAATATCTCAGCCTCTGTTTGCGGGCGAAACCAGACCAGGCGACGGAAATCCGCCGCGTGTTCCAGACCTCGCCGGACGGCCCTTCGTTTGCGGTCATCGATGCGATTGGCGGCGGGAATGGCTGGCCGCTTTTGCGGGCTACGCTGAAGGTGGAATCGGCGCGGGAGATTTTGTTTGCACTGCTTGCACCGAGCGAGAAGCAAGCGCAAGCGTTGAAGCAAGAGGAGAATTGGGGCGCGGAAGCGCGCGATTTTCTGCAATCGACCTTGGCGATGCAAGTCAAAACCCGCAGCAAGACCTGGAACGCCTTGGCGGATGAGCTTTGGCGCTATGTGCTGTTCGGCGAATTTGCGTTTGATATGCAGCCAATGTTGCCGGAGGCGCTAAAGGGTGTGCCACGGCCACCGGCGGAAGCGCGTCCGATTGTTGAGGATGTGTGCAGCCGCTTGCGGAGCGACCCGCAGGCGAAGGCCTTCTATATGGAACGGGCGGAAGCGGTGGAAAAAGAACTGGGCTTGGCGCAGCATTTTGCAGCCACGACGCAGCTGGGGCCGCGCGACACGTTTCTGTTTGAAGAACGCGCCTATTTGCGAGACGCGGTGGCGGCTCTGGCAAAGTCCGACACCGATACGACACGTCAGATTATGGATGGGCGAAAAGAATCGGTTTGGTTTGCCAAAGGCGAGAGCCGGGCGGAATGGGATTTGGTCCGCGCCGGGCTGACGCTGGTGGAGTCGTGCGATGACCTCGAACGGCAGTTGCCGGAGTATGTGCGATCGCAGACGGATTTGATCGATTTCTACGTCGGCAATTTGCGGGAGGCCGACCGACTGCATCGCGAATTTGAACAAGCCGTGAATGATTTGCTGGATACGCAGGGTGTGCTGAATAACTTGGTTCAGCTGGTCCGGGGTAGATATCGGCGCTTGATGGAGAAAGTACAGGTGCTGTTCACTAAGCATGTGCAAACTGCCGGTTGGCCGCCGACCGGGCGTTTGTTCAACAGTGACGTCTTTGATCGTTTTGTCGGAGAGGCGCTGAAGGAAAAAGGGCGACGGGTTGCTTACCTGATGGTCGACGCATTGCGTTATGAGCTGGGAGTTGCGCTGCAAAAACTGCTGTCTGAAGATATGCCGGTGACACTGTTTGCGGCCTTTGCACAGTTGCCCTCGACGACGCGGGTCGGCATGG
>CAZOJA010000593.1:0-1755 GCA_964579955.1 uncultured Veillonellaceae bacterium
GGATACTTTATGGTACCCCGCGCTTTTTTAGTTACCGGACGATGCCGGACTATCCGCTCGTCGTCCAGGTCGGCATCGCTGCACCAACTGCGCTTGCCGAGTATCGTACTCGGGGAAACTTTTATTTGGGCGCGGCCCTTGTCAGCAGCATTCTGGTGCTGTTGCTGACCGGTTTTTCTCTGCTCCATGCGATCCGGCAGCGGCAAAAGGACGAGCGCTGGAAACTGGTCGTCGAAGGGGTGAACGACGGGGTTTGGGACTGGGACGCCCGTACCGACCGGGTCTATTACTCGGACCGCTGCAAGGAGATCTTGGGATATGAACCGGGCGAAATCGGTGATACCCGCGAAGAATGGGTGTCGCGCAGCCATCCTGATGACCTGGCCCGGGTTCAGCAGTCCATCGAGGACCACAAAGCGGGCCGTTCACCGTATTACAACGAAACCCAGCGACTTCGCTGCAAGGACGGCTCTTACAAATGGTTGCGCAGTCGGGGCAAGGTTTTATTGGACGAATCCGGCAACGTGACGCGCATGGTCGGAGCCTTGACCGACATTGACGCGGAAAAGAAGGCGGCGGATGCGTTAAGACAGTCCGAGCAAGCGCTAAGTGAGAGCCGGAACAAGTATAAATCGCTGATCGACCAGTCCGCCGAAGCGATTGTGCTAGTGGACCCCCTTAAACATGAAATCGTGGAACACAACCAGAAATTTAGCCAATGGTTCGGTTATCGCTTGCCTGACGATGCACCGTTGACCACGGATAAAATTTTGACGGACGGTTTGGAAAAGCAGGAAGAATATCGTCAGATACTTAGCCGGGAAGGGGGCCTTCCGGTCGAGCGGCGGATTTTCCGTCATAAAAACGGCTCGCTGCTGTTCATGGAACGGAGTGTGACGCAGGTAATCCATCAAGAACGGCAGGTGGTCATGATCACCTATCGAAATATCGCGGCGCAAATTCAGCAGGAAAAGGCGCAAAAGCAGGATGCGGCGATTGCCCGGCGGATTCAGCGGGCCCAGTTGTCTTCCCTGCCGGAATCCCCTTACCTGGAAGTCGCAACCGCGGTTCAATCTTTGGCAGAAATCAGCGGTGATTTGTACCATTTGGTGTGGCTGAACGAAGGGCGGCTCTTGCGCGGCTATCTGGTCGATGTTCCTGGGCACGGCCTGACGACGGCGCTCTATACCTCGGCGCTGAAAGTGTTGCTACATGAGGCGGCGGAGCAGGATGCCTCCCTGGTCGAACAGATGAGTTGGCTCAACCGGCAGGTGTGTCTCCATTTTGAATCAGATGCCTTTGCCGCGGTGGTGGGGTTCGAGGTCGACCTGCAACTCCAGCAGTTGCGCTATGTCGGAGCCGGCATCACCCGTTTCTGGACCGATATGTCGGCGCACCAGGGCGTGATGGAGGTTCCTGGCCTGTATTTGGGCATTGATGAAGAGCAGGAGTACCTTTTGCAGTCTTTGCCGCTGGCATTGGGAGACCGCATTTACTTTGCGACCGATGGTCTGGAAGCGGCTTCTATGGAAATGGCAGGTTGCCCGATTGTTAATTGCGGACAGTTTCACGAGCAGCTATCGCGATGTGCCGAGGGGCGGAAATGCAAAGACGATATCACGGCTGTCTGCATCCGGGTCAAAGCGTTGCCGCATTCGCTGATGTCGGAAAACTGGCCGAAGCACCTAAAACTGAATGGGTTTGACGATTATCGCCGTTTGAAGGGAGAAGTTGCCAAAGTCATCGCCGAAGTCA
>CAZOJA010000594.1:0-1750 GCA_964579955.1 uncultured Veillonellaceae bacterium
TTGAATTTAGGCAACTGACCTTATAAAAACTGTCCGACAAAGTGTTGACGATCCAGTTTTTCATTATTGAATCTCAAACACCTTGTCCAACCGGGTCAATTCGAACAAATCCTTAACCAGTCCATGGAGTCCCTTGATGACTACACTGCCGCCATTTTGCAAAGCACGTTTATGGATGGCGACAAGCGTCCCCAGTCCAGAACTGTCGATGTAATCGACGCCTCCGAGATCAATGATAAAAGTTTTGTGTCCTTTATCAATATGTCCAACCAGACTCTCACGGAGTTGTGCTGCTTCCTCCACATATATGCTGCCGCTCAAGTTGACCAGAACTTGATTTTCTACAACAGTAGTTTCTTGAATCATAATTTATCCCCTTCAAAGCACCTTTTAACCTCTGATTCCAGGAGGAACGACAATCCTCCAATTCTTTCTTTTCTTTCTTTGTATGTCGACATTACTTTTCGACTATCTTTTTCCGCTGGAATGCCGAGCGCATAATCCCCCACCAGCGAAGAATTTTGCCTTCGCACACTCTTATAATCATTAGCAGTTCTTCCACATCAATCGGTTTCAATATAAAATCAGTAGCCCCGAATTCTAAAGCTTGTATGGTCCGGATCATCGTCACTTCGCCGGTCACTATCACGACCTGAATCAGCGGGTCGCGTTTTTTGATTTCTTGCAAGAGTTCCAACCCGTCTTGCCCAGGCAAACCAATATCGGTGACAACAATATGGTATTTGTTCTTTTGAATCAACTCAAGCGCAACTTCGGCGGATGACGCTTCATCTGTGAAATACCCCGCCTTTGTTACCACTTTTTTCAGCAGCAAGCGAGTGGCAGAATCATCTTCAACTATCAGCACTCTAAACTCCGGGATGGGTGAAGACTTATTCATGCAAACTTCTCCAATTCAATCGCACTCGAATAATGATCATCAATTGTTTCCAACCTGACTCGGATCATTCATTCAATCGCATCGGCCCTATACAATGATTCTGTTTACAGTAATGCAGATTGCTGTCACATCATCTTTCGCCTTTTCACCCAAATCTTGCCCTGTAAAAAGCCCGCATACCTGATCCGCTTTGATCTGTCCCCATGATTTGTCAGCATCAAACACGTCGCTGATCCCGTCCGTCATAAAGCAGACTGAATCGCCTGCAGCAATCGGCAATGTATGCAGTTCATACACCTCGGCCTCATTGATACCCAAATAGAGTCCCGGAACAGTCACCCGTTCCGCATTGAATAAGAAGAGGTTGATTCCCGCCGCCGCATACCGAAGCTCACCCTTGGAAAAGTCAATTTCAAATCCGATCGCGGCGACAAAACTATTCTCGTCGACATAATGCGGTACGCGCCGGTTCAGCATGACCAGCAGTTCTGCAAGATCCGGCTTGTGCGGCAAATCCATGAACTCATGCAACAACACATTAAATGCCGCCGTTTGGAGCGCCGTCGCCATACCGTGTCCCGTAAGGTCGAACAGGAAACCCTGCAACAAGTTCCGTTCTTCATTCCATTCCAGGTGATAAAAGTCACCGCTGACAAATCCACTCGGTTTAAATACTGTGGTGATACTGAATTGGCTGGAACGTGGGACAACCGGCAACAAGTCTCTTTGCACCTGCGCCGCCAGCAATAGTTCGGTCTGAATTTCCCGTTGCTTTAGTCTTTCCTTTGTCACATCACGCAAAGTGGTTAATTGATAATTTTTCCCGTCAATATTGATCAGGGAACCGGT
>CAZOJA010000595.1:0-1745 GCA_964579955.1 uncultured Veillonellaceae bacterium
AACCGGCTCCTGATGTTGTTCTGTTTACCGGGCATGGCGACATGCAGTCGGCGATTGAGGCACTGCGGCTGGGGGCGTACGATTTTGTCCTGAAGCCGCTCAATGTGGAAGAATTGGCGGCGCTCGTCGGCCGGATCGCCGAACATCAGGCGTTGATAGCAGAAAACAGGCAACTGCGGCGTGACCTGCAAAAAATAGCCCGTCAATCGGCCGGGATGGACGATATGGTTTTCGCCTCGGAACCGATGCAACTGCTGGCCCGGCAAGCGTTGCTATACCATGACGACCGATCGATCCCGGTGTTGATCCAGGGGGAGACTGGCACCGGCAAAGAAGTGATGGCCCGCTTGATCCATTACGGTGAAGAAGGGACCCAGGCGCCGTTCGTCGCGCTGAACTGCGCGGCGATTTCGCCCGGATTGTTCGAAAGCGAACTGTTCGGCTATGAAGGCGGTTCGTTCACCGGCAGCCGCAGCCAGGGGCAGCGGGGCAAACTTGATCTGGCGACCGGCGGCACCCTGTTGCTCGATGAAATCGGTGAATTGCCGGCCGAATTGCAGGCGAAGCTGCTGCGGGTGATCGAGGCGCGCGAATATTACCGGGTCGGCGGGCTGACCAAAGTGCACACGGACATTCGCCTGATCGGCGCGACCAATCAGGACCTGGCCGAAAAAGTGAGCCAGGGAACCTTCCGTCGGGACCTGTATTTTCGACTGAAAGGCGGTGTGCTGGATATTCCGCCCCTGCGCAAACGCCCGGAGGATATCCTCAGTCTGGCGCGCCAGTTTCTGGAGCGGCTGAGCAAAACCAAAGGCAAGCGGTTTTGCCGTCTGGCGCCGGATACCGAGAAAATCCTGCTGACCTATCAGTGGCCCGGTAATGTGCGGGAACTGCGGACCAGCATCGAGTGGTCCGTGTTCATGCATGACGACAGGGAACTGCACCCCCGTCACTTGCCCGCCGGATTGGCAACCACGTCCAGCGGTCCGTCGCGCGATGACCAGTTGCAATTGCCAACGGAAGCGTTTCCGCTGGATTCCCACATTCTCAGCATTGTCGCCGCTGCCTTGCAAAAAAATGCCGGAAATAAGAAAAAGACGGCCGAATATCTGCAAATATCCCGCCGTTCATTGTATACTTATCTTGAACATATCGAAGCCGTGGAAAAAAGCAAGGTTGTTCGGCAGGAATCCTGACGCAGGATAGGGAATGCATATATAATGAGGATTTCATTAGCGGCGGTTTGGAGGTTGTTTGGTGAAGGTGCTGGTGGTCGAGGATTCGTCGTTTGCCCGGATGGCAGTGACCAAGGTCGTGGGGGGATTGATGCCGCAGGCGGAGTTTTTTGAAGCAGCCGATGGGAAGACCGGCCTGGCCCTGTTTCAGACAATGCGGCCTGATTTGGTGTTCACTGACCTATTGATGCCCAATATGAACGGCGAGGAACTGATCCGTTCGATTCGGCAGATTGATGCGGCGGTGCCGATCATTGTGATGACCGCGAATATCCAAAAACCGGCCAGGGAAAAGGTGGAAGCGCTTGGCGTCACCGGATTTGTCACCAAGCCGGTGATCGGCGACAGTATCAAGACCTTGCGGTCTTTGCTGGCGGGGTGTTTGCATGCTGAATGACCTGCAAAAAGATATTCTCGGCGAAATCGTCAATGTCTATATCGGTCAGGCAGCCAGTCTGCTGTCAGAGATGACCGGTCAGGAGATCCGCCTGAATGTGCCGCAGGTGCTGC
>CAZOJA010000596.1:0-1744 GCA_964579955.1 uncultured Veillonellaceae bacterium
GTCGGCAGCAACCTGGGGACCATCACCCGCTATCTACAAGCGATTCAGCAGTACATTGGGGTTTGCTGGGAGTTGGGCCGGCAAATCGGCGACCTTCAGGTGTCGCGCGAAGAGTTGGTTGCCCGACAGCGACAGGTCGACGCGCTGGCGAAAAAACTGAATCTGGAATATGTGCTGTCCGATTTGACCCCGATTATCGAAGAATCGCGCGAAGGCGTGACCCGGATTGAGAAAATCGTCCGCAGCTTGCGCAATTTTGCCCGTAGCAGTTCGGATGAAGAAATTTTGCCGAACAGTATGGAACAGATTTTGGATGAGGCATTGCAAATTTTGCAGAACGAAATAAAATATGTTGCCAGGGTGGAAAAAGCCTGTCAACCGGCGGCGTTGGTCGCCTGCGACAAAGGGCAGCTTGTGCAGGTGCTGGTCAATGTTCTGCACAACGCTGCCCAGGCGATCAAGTCTCAGGCTCGTGAGCATCTCGGCGCGATACGGGTCGAGGTATTCAACGAAGCGGCATTCACTGTCTGCCGGATTTCCGACGATGGGCCGGGGATCAGGCCGGAACATTTGCGCCGCGTGTTCGACCCGTTCTTTACGACCAAGGACGTTGGCAGCGGCACCGGGTTGGGATTGAGCATCGCTTATGGCATCGTAAAGAAGTATGGCGGGGAGATGCAGGTTGCCAGCGAATGGGGGGCAGGCGCCAGTTTTACGATCAAGTTGCCGGCGGTTCCCCAAGCCGGCTGATTGCTTCTGTAAAGCAGAAACCGCGTTCAACCCGGCAACCGGGTGAACGCGGTTTCTGCTTTTTCATGGATTAGCGGCTAGACCCGGAACCGTTCGACAGCGAGTTTAAGATTGTTCGCGATCGCCGATGTCTCGTGGGCGCCTGCGGACACTTCCTGCGCCGTGGCCGACTGTTCTTCGGTGGAGGCTGACATTTCTTCGGCGCCGGCAGCCGATTGTTGGGCGACTGCCGAGATTTCCTCGACGCTACCCAATGTGTTGCGGGCGTTGGTTTGAATCGTCATTAACTGATTTGCAAGTTCAGAGACCAGTTTTTCGACAAGACCGATTTCCTGAACGATACCTCCAATGTAGCGACCGCCGGTCTCAATTGCACCAACTTGCGTGTCCACCCGTTCCAGGTTGGTTTCCATGGTGCGCACGGTGACAGAGGTTTCTTCCTGAATCGTATTGACTAGGCCACGAATCGATTCGGCCGACTTATTCGAGTCTTCGGCCAGCTTGCGGACTTCTTCGGCGACCACGGCGAAGCCGCGTCCAGCTTCACCTGCCCGGGCCGCCTCGATAGCAGCATTGAGCGCGAGCAGATTCGTCTGACCGGAAATGTGCATGATGATTCCCACGATGTTGCCGATTTCGCTGGAACGTTTGCCTAGATTCTGGATCGACTCGGTGGCGAACCGGACAGTTTCCCGAACTTGTCCGAGTTGATCGATCGCCTTTTGCAATGAGTCCATCGCTTCTTTGACATTGGCGCTGGTGTCGCCGACTTTCTTCTTCATCGTGGTTGCATCGCGGGTTCCGGCATCGACGGAAGCCTGAACCTCCTGCATGCGCGACAGCATTTCGGTGGCTAGGCCAGCTAGTTTTGAAGCACCCACCGCGATTTCGCCGACAGTTTCGGCAACTTGGCCGGCGGTTTCGCCGCTCTGTCGCGCGGCTTCCGAGACCGTGGCGCTGGTGTCGCTGAGCTGGTTGGCGTCATTGCGCAGTG
>CAZOJA010000597.1:0-1741 GCA_964579955.1 uncultured Veillonellaceae bacterium
TCGCGCCGGGTGTCTGCCATAATGCTGGCGATAATTGCCTTGCGGGGAAACTCCCTTTTTAATTCAATCACCGTGTTTTCCCAATATGACAACGGTTTGCGGGTCAACCCCTCAATGTTTTCCAGCCCTGTTATATTTCCGTCTGCATTGCGCAGCACGGCAAATCGATTGGCTGTATCAGCGGTAATCAGGTCATCGGGCGCGCAGGTCTTTGTTACGGCGCCTGCCCAGCCTAGCTGCAATGCTTTGGCGATTCCTTCCCGGCTCTGTGTCGGCGGTGCTGAAGCCAGCAGACAGGGATTTTCCAGATTGATTCCGCAAAAGTCAGTCTGTAAACGATTGTTCATTGGCACTGTTCTCCTTTGGCGATGAAGTATGATGTTTGGATATCATTTCGACAGTTGTTGGAGAGAACCCTGTTATTTTTTGTGATGATCGCAATGTCAAATTCATCTTTTCTTTGAAATCTATTTGAAATATGAAGGAAATAGACCGGCAATATCGAATACGAAACGATAAGTGCAAAAAAATGCACGGAGGGGGCGCGCAGCGTGGAAGAATACAAGTTTCAGACCATGCGTGTTGAAGATGTAAAACCAGGGATGATTTTGCATACGACAGCCGTAACGGAGTCTGGGCGCGTGGTTTTGCGCGCCGGTACCCAGATGAATGTACGAGCTATCGAAGGTCTGAAAACATGGAATATTATACAGGTCGATATCCGGATACTTGGTGACCAGACTGATGTGGCCAGCCCCTTTGACGCAGAAATTGAAAAAATATTGGGCGAAAAACAGCCGATTCTTTCCGAAAGTAAAGTGGAAGTTATAGAAGAGACTCCGGAGGCGAGCCAAGACATTGTCTCGGACATTCCGCAGGAACCGGAAGAAGATGACTATGCAGCCGAAAATCTGCCGGAGAGTTTTGTCGACAAATATATGAGTGCGCTTGCGCAGGTAAAGTATGAGCTTTCGATGGCACGGTTCCAAAAAAACAGTTTCAACCCGGAGCATCTCAAGGCTCTGATCCCTGATGTATTGCAACCCCTGCTGGAAGATAAAACAATTTTTTGGAAATTGCAGTTTATCGAGCACAAGGAAGATTATCTCTACCACCACTCGATCGATGTGGCGATACTGGCCGGTTGTATCGGTGAATGGCTGGGTTGCACGCAAAAAAGACTTGAAAGTTTGATGTGGGGAGCTTTATTGCATGATATCGGCAAAACTTTGGTGCCGCTCAATATCATCAACAAATCGGGTTCGTTGACTGCGGAGGAGTGGAATATAGCCCAACTGCATGCCGTACGGGGCTACAAGTACCTGCGCAAGAACTATGACATGCCGCACGAGATTCACTATTGCGTGCTGCAGCATCACGAACGGATGGATGGCAGCGGCTATCCGCTTTCCCTGCCAGGCAAGAAGATCGACATTTGCGGCAGAATCATCGCTATCGCCGATATTTACAGCGCGATGACTTCCATGCGCAGTTATGGCAAGCGACGGACTTCCTACGATGCCGCAGCAACATTGCAGTCGGACATGTTTGGCAAGCTCGATTCACAAGTTTGTCTGCAGTTCCTCGGCAGGTTGCGGCAATTTTTTCAGGGGAATATGGTCCGGCTCAATGACGGGCGTGATGCTGAGGTGGTCTTCCTAAATCCGGCCGATGATTCGCGGCCAATGGTGCGGACGGCCGACGGCGCAGTAATCGACCTCGGTCGCAGCCGTGATTTTTC
>CAZOJA010000598.1:0-1740 GCA_964579955.1 uncultured Veillonellaceae bacterium
AAGAAAAGGGGTGGCAGGTTGAGTTATGTGACAGGCTTGCGCTGCATTCATTGCGGCCGGCAGTATGCGGTGACGGAAGTGGATTATTATTGTCCTGCCTGCGGTTACGGAGACGGGATTCTGGATGTGGAATATGATTACGCAGCTCTGGCCGCAGTGTTCAACCCGGCCGCGTTATCCCAAAGCCGCATCTTTTCGATGTGGCGCTATCTGCCGCTGTTGCCGATCGAGGATACAACAAAAATTCAGCATCTGCAGGTCGGCTGGACGCCGTTGTACGATGCGACCCGACTGGCGGCCGAATTGGGTGTGGCCCGTCTGTTTGTCAAAGATGAAGGCCGCAACCCGACGGCTTCGTTTAAAGACCGGGCCAGTTCGCTCGGCGTGATCAAGGCGCTGGAAAAAGGCGCCACCAGCATTACCTGTGCGTCTACCGGCAATGCCGCCTCGTCCTTGGCTGGCTTTTCGGCCGCGGCAGGACTGCCGGCGACGATTTTTGTGCCGGAACGCGCCCCGCAAGCCAAGGTGGCTCAATTGCTTGTTTTTGGCGCCCGGGTTTTTGCCGTCAAGGGGACATACGACCAGGCCTGGGAGTTGTGTATGGAAGCGGCGGCGGAATTTGGCTGGTACAATCGGAACTGCGCGATCAATCCTTATCTGATCGAAGGCAAGAAAACGGTTTCGCTGGAGTTGGTCGACCAACTGCGTGAGCAGTACGCCGGCGTCTGCCCCGACTGGGTCGTGGTGTCGGTCGGCGACGGTTGCACGGTGGGCGGCGTCTGGAAAGGACTGGTCGAGATGCATAAGCTCGGCTTCCTGCCGCGGTTGCCGAAAATTCTCGGCGTGCAGGCCGAAGGCTGCCAGCCGTTTTTGACTGCCTGGCAAACCGGCGCGCCGCTAGAGCCGGTCGAAGACAATACGATTGCCGATTCGATTGCCGTCGGTCATCCGCGCAATTTCCAAAAAGGGATGAAGGCGATTGTCGAATCCAGCGGGGCATTTATCAGCGTGCCGGATGCGGATATTCTCGCTTCAATCACGACGTTGGCCCGTAAAGCGGCCGTGTTTGGCGAACCTGCCGGCGTGGCCGGCGTGGCCGGTATCCGCAAAGCGGTGACGCAGGGTCTGATTGCCGCCGATGAAACGGTGGCGCTGCTGGTTACCGGCAATGGCCTGAAAGATATCCAGTCGGCAGTGAAGGCGGCCGGGGCGCCTAAATCCGTCGAGCCGACGCTGGCTGCGGTGAAAGCCGCGCTGGGAGACGCGCAATGAGCGGACTGCTGATCCAGGGCGCTTCGATTGTCGATGGAACAGGCAAAAAAGCGTTTGTCGCCGATGTTGCGGTCAATGATTGTCTGATTAGCGAAATCGGCCGCATTCCTGCAGAGACCGGCAGCTTTTCCCGGGTGATCGACGCCCGTGGCTTGACTTTGGCGCCCGGATTCATCGATATGCATAGTCATTCCGATTTGTTGCAGCTCGTCAAACCACAGGCGGCAGCGAAGATTTGCCAGGGCATCACGACCGAACTGCTGGGGCAGGATGGCCTGGGACTGGCGCCGCTGACGGACGGACATATCGATTCCTACCGGCGGCATGTGTCCGGATTGCTGGGCGACCCAGACCTGGCCTGGACCTGGCGCAGTTTTGGCGAGTACCTGGAACGGCTGCAGCGAGATGGTACGGCGACCAACCTGGCGGCGCTGGTCAGCCATGGACCGCTGCGGATTGCCGTGGCAG
>CAZOJA010000599.1:0-1740 GCA_964579955.1 uncultured Veillonellaceae bacterium
TCGTCTGCACAACTTCCTGGACCAGCTGTTCGACGACAGCCTGCGGGAAGGTGTCCTGCAGCCGAAGAAGACTTCGTTCAAGCTCTTTGATTTCTTTGCCAACTGCGAGTATTTTGAAGAAGAATTTGATTATGACGAGGTGTTGAAGCTGCCGCGCCCATCTTCCAGCAAACGAAGAGGCGGAGATGAGGGCGGAGATGGAGAGATTCCCGCCACTTACGAACATTTGGGCGAAGACATTCTGGCCACCATCCAGGAAGAAGCGATTGGCTACGAAGGAATGAAGATCGACCGGATGTTCTATGAGCGGTTTGAAGAAACGGTGCGGGAGAATCCACAAATTGTCGAAGCGGTGGAGTCCGGGCAGTGGGACCGGGTGATTGACTATGTCAACCGGGAAGTTTTCGACAAGCCGAACGAATACTATTCGCTCGACAAACTGCGCAAAGCGGCTTCGGTGGACCGCCGGTTGACGCTGCGGGAAATTCTGGAGAAGATATTCGGCCTGATCCCCCGGTTCAAGTCTAAAGATGAACTGCTGGAAGAAGAGTTTGCCAAGTTTGTTGCCGACGCAAAGCCGGAGGAGGCAGAAGCCATTTCGGCCATCAGAAACTATTTCAAGGCGTATGTCGTCAGCAATCGGGTACGTGATATTATTGAAACAAAGCGATTTACCGAACTGGCAACCAATCCCGGCTTTTCTATCGGTGATTTCCGCGCTGTGCCGGAGAGATACCGCACTTTGGTGCCGGAGTACGTGAAAGATTATGTATCCCTGAACCAATTTGTTGCCTGAGAAGAATGGAGGATTTCTGTGTTAGATTCTGAAACCAAGCGACGCATCGATACGGCCCGCGACATTCTGGTGGGCAAGGTGCCGGACCCGAAGAGTCAGGTAGAACAGATAACGATTGCCCTGATTTACAAGTTCATGGGCGATATGGATGCCCAAAGCGAGGAGTTCGGCGGCAAGCGCACGTTCTTCGCCGGGGAGTTCGAGCGCTACGGCTGGGCCAAACTGATGCGTTCTGGGCTGGGCGGGTTTGAGATGTTGAACCTGTACGCCGAGGCCATTGGCAAGATGCCGGAGAATCCGGGGATTCCCCTGCTGTTTCGCAATATTTTCAAGAACGCCTTTCTGCCGTACCGGGACCCGGAGACGCTGCGGGCCTTCCTGAAGATCATTGACGATTTTTCTTATGACCACAGCGAGCGGCTGGGGGATGCCTTCGAGTACCTGCTGTCGGTACTGGGGTCGCAGGGAGACGCGGGTCAGTTCCGCACGCCCCGGCATATTATTGACTTCATGGTGGCGGTGCTCGATCCGAAGAAGACCGAGACGGTACTGGACCCGGCCTGCGGGACGGCGGGATTTTTGATATCTTCCTACAAGCACATTCTGGTGGCCAACAAAGACGCAAAAGGAAACACCAACCTGACTCCCGACGAACGGGAGCGGTTGGCGCGAAACTTCCGGGGCTATGACATTTCACCGGACATGGTGCGGTTGTCTTTAGTGAACCTGTATCTGCATGGGTTTGTCGATCCGAACATTGCAGAGTACGACACGCTGACAAGCCAGGACAAGTGGAACGAGTACGCCGATGTGATTCTGGCCAATCCGCCGTTTATGACTCCCAAGGGCGGCATCCGGCCACATAAGAGATTTTCTGTGCAGTCCAATCGCAGCGAAGTGCTGTTCGTGGACTACATGGCGGAGCATCTGACGCCAACGGGTAG
>CAZOJA010000600.1:0-1738 GCA_964579955.1 uncultured Veillonellaceae bacterium
ATCGGTGCAAAGTCGACATACATCAATTCAACGATCGGACGCAACCCCCGCATAGCCGCGCCGACTGCCATTCCGGTAAAACCGGCTTCGGAAATCGGCGTGTCAATCACACGGTGCGCGCCAAACTCGTCCATAAAACCTTTGGTCAATCCAAACACACTACCCATGACACCCATATCTTCACCCAATATGATGACAGAACCGTCGCGAACCATTTCTTCGTGCATGGCTTCGCTGATCGCCTGCCCATAGTTTATCTCTCTCATCGAATTACGCTCCTCTCGTTGTCGTTCGCGTAGACATCCATGGTCACCTGATCCACCGCCGGATATGGCGACTGCTTGGCAAATTCGACTGCAGCCTCGATCTCGGATTTGACTTCGGCTTCCAGTGCATCCAGTTCAGCCACTGTCGCCAAATTCGCATCAGTCATTTTTTCCCGCAAACGGAGGATCGGATCACGATCTTTCCAGTAGCCCACTTCTTCCGGCGTCTTGTAGATTTGCGGATCCCCTTCGTAATGGCCGCGGTGCCGATATGTCTTGCACTCGACCAGACTGGGGCCTTCACCGCTGCGCGCCCGCTCCACCGCCGTTTTTACTGCTTCGTACACCTCAAACACAACATTGCCGTCCACGACAACACCCGGAATATTATAAGCAACCGCACGGGTAGCGATGTCTTCCACATTGCACACCCTGTCAATGCAGACCGATACGCCATATTTGTTGTTTTCACAAACAAACACGCAGGGCAATTTCCAAGCCGAAGCCATATTCACCGCTTCATGGAAACTTCCCTGGTTGGATGCCGCATCGCCGAAAAATGCCAACGTTACTTCGTCAGCGCCTCTAATTTTCGAAGCCAAAGCCGAACCGGTCGCAATCGGGATTCCTGCGCCGACAATCCCGTTGGCTCCCAAGATACCCAGTCCAACATCGACGATATGCATCGATCCGCCCTTGCCCTTGCAGTAACCGGTTGATTTGCCGAACAATTCCGCCATCATAATATCGACTTGCCCGCCTTTAGCTATGCAATGCCCGTGGCCGCGATGCGTCGAAGTAATGAAATCAGTCTCGCGCAGCGCCTGACACGCGCCAACTTCGGCCGCCTCCTGTCCTGCACAGGTGTGAATGTTGCCTGCCATCAGTCCCTGCATGAACAACTCGGCCGCCTTCAGCTCAAAATAACGTATCTTCAGCATTTCCTTCAAGAAATTCATTGCCGTCTGCCTGTCCATTCGTTTCTCTTCCATCAACAATGCCCCCTGTTTCACGATTTTCACCTGTTAAACATTGCAGGTTCCATGCCAATACCGTCGCAAGGCACGAAAATACTCAGAAAATTCATTTTCCGCAAGGCACCGAAAATAAAAAAGCAATGCAAATTTGCATTGCTTTTTTATGTGAAAATTCTCACTATGCCATCAATTGTTTGTCAGTACTTGTGTAAAAACCATTTCGACACAAAACAATGCATTACTGCATTGTTAATGCAGTAATGCATTGCAATTTTATTTTCCACCTAGGCCGTGCTTTTTTATTTTTCGAATCGCCGTAGACTGGTTGATGCCCAATTCTTCGGCAATACGATAGCTGCTGTAGCCTTTTTGAACAAGGTTGCGAAATATACGTCTTTCCACGTTGTCGAGAATTTCTTCCAAACTGCCGCCCTGAGAAAGCTCTGAACTCGAATCATCGCGCCGAACCCGCAAAAGATCCGGCAGCATGGCAGG
>CAZOJA010000601.1:0-1734 GCA_964579955.1 uncultured Veillonellaceae bacterium
CTGTCGACAGCTGGACCGTCATGCCGGGCTGAACCTTCTTGCCATCGAGCGCCGGGACATACAGCAATACTTTGATTTCCTGCTGCTCCGGCGACAACCGGACACTGAACAGGGGAGTGCCGGCAGAAACTACATCACCCGGATTCACCTTGATTTCTGCGACCGTCCCATTGGCCGGGCTCATCACCTGACCGTCACGGATCAGCTTGTCGGTCAGCGAATTGAGTTGGGCAACCTTGGAGGCCATATCCACATGCGAGGTCGTATTATTCAGGTCCGCCTTCAGACGGGCGATGTCCTGCTCAGTGCTATATTGCTCAATGACGGCAACGACCTGATTTTTTTGCAGCGAATCACCGATTTTTGGCCGCAGTTCCAGTACCCGGCCGCTGGTGGAGGGAGCGATGTTGACCAGACCGGCCGTATCGACCATCAGGCCGGTGCCGCTGACTTTATCGGCCATGACGCCAAAAAAGGCCCAGACAATACCGGAAACAATCAGGAACATGACGGTCAGCAAACCAACCCAGCCGACCGGATTGGTCACGGAGTACAGCTTATCAAGCTCGTCCGGCGACTGCAGCCTGTCCAGCGCTTTCTGCTGGAACAGTTCACGCTTTTTCTCTGCCATCACTTACCCTCCGTCATTTGATTTTTCGGCGCGGTTTCCAGGACAACCTGTACTTTGGCGCCCGGCTGCAGGCCTTCCAACCCGGTCAGCGCCACGATGTCGCCTTCCTGCAGACCCTCTGCGATCTCCACAAATTCATCATCATGAATGCCGGTCCGGACGACTCGTTCCGTCAGTCGGCCGTCGGCGGCAATCACAAATACTTTGAGCGCGGTTTTGCCAGTGACCGCTTTGCGCGGCACGGTCAGCGCGCGGCGTTTTTTCGTGCCATAAATCTTTGCCCGATAGTATGTCCCCGGCTCCAGCAGACCGCCGGAATTCTCAACTTGCCAGACTACTGAACGATAAGGTGCGGCAACTTCCAGCGGCGGGTTGATTTTATCCAGCCGGATTGTGAAACTGAGCTCGCCGGTAGCGCCTTCCTGGCGGTAATTGGAAGCGTAAGACTTACTGATCGTACGATTTTCCGGCAATACCAGCTGGAAAGCTGAATCCAGCGGCAACAATTTTTCCAGCACTTCCTGCCGCATGTTTTCCCGTGCCGACAGGGTGGCGAAATCGCCGATCATGACCATCGCTTCACCCGCCCGCATAAAAGCGCCTTCTTTGGTATAGAGCTTCAGGATGTCGCCGTCGCGCGGCGCAAAGATTTTCTGTCCGGCCAGCCGGGACAGCAGCTGGTCACGCGTGGCTTCGGCCGACATCACCATCGCCGCGCCGGCCGCCTGGTTGGCGATTGCTTCATCGAGCTGCTGCTTGGAGATGCCGGCAGCATTCACCAACGATTGATAACGCGTCAGGGTGTGGTTGTATTTGACCAAATTGGCCTTGGCTTCGTTGATTTTCCCCTCGGCCTGCAGGATCTGCGCCGGCAATTCGTCGTTGACGAGTTCACCGATCAGCTGGCCGGCCTTGACCTGGTCGCCGGGGTTCACATGCAACCGCGAAACGGTTCCTTCCAGTTTCACATTCACATCCAGCATCCAGGTTGACTGTAGGTACAGTGCAGGGATTTCCAACACCGGCGCGATGTCGCGGTAGGCCGCCTTGGCGCCGATGACGCGGGAATACTGAGCTGCCGCCAGTTTGTCGACATGGGCGCT
>CAZOJA010000602.1:0-1731 GCA_964579955.1 uncultured Veillonellaceae bacterium
CTGGCGACGAGGCAACAGGTGAATCATTGATGGAGGCTGCTGGCAAAGCGCTGGCAGATTCGCAGGGAGGTTGTCATGGATAAACCGACGATTCTAATCGTCGATGATGAACCGATCAATCTTTCCATGTTGAAGAACCTGCTGGCGGACAGATATCAGGTCAGAGCCTGCAAAAGGGGTGAGGAGGCCGTAAGGGCGGTCAATGTCGAACCGCGTCCCGATCTGGTGCTGCTCGACATCATGATGCCGGACCTGGACGGCTATGAGGTGCTGGCCCGGATCAAACAGGACCCGGTCAATCGGGCGATTCCGGTCATTTTCGTGTCGGCGCTGGATGGAATCGTCGATGAGGAAAAGGGCTTTCAGCTGGGGGCGGTGGATTACATCACGAAACCGTTCCGCTCCGCCATCGTGTTGGAACGGGTCAGGGTCCATCTGGAACTCAAACGAGCCCGTGACATTCTGAAAGACCAGAATAAATGGCTGGAGGCAGAGGTCGGGCGCAGGCTGAAGGAAAACCAACTGATTCAGGACCTTACGCTGACCGTGATTACGGAACTGGCAGACACGCGCGATGCCGAAACGGCGCATCACATCCTGCGGACCCGCAGCTATGTGGAAATCCTCGGCCGACACCTGCAGAGACAGCCGGTGTACGCAGACGAACTGACCGAAGCCTACCTGAACAACATCATAAAAGCATCGCCACTGCATGATATCGGCAAGATCGGCATTCCTGACGCGATTCTGCTAAAGCCAGGCAAACTCACCGAGGCGGAATTCGAAACGATGAAACGTCATTGCGCCATTGGCGGACAAGCGATCCGTAGCGCAATCGACAAGGCGCTGGCAATGAACCGGACCGCTCTGGAAGCCGATAAACCGCTGTCGTTGCAGTTTCTCGAGGTTGCCAAAACAATCGCCGACCATCACCATGAAAAGTGGGATGGCAGCGGTTATCCGCAGCAGTTGAAAGGAGTGGCCATTCCGCTGCCTGCCAGGCTGATGGCGCTGGCCGACGTGTTTGACGCGTTGACGACGCCGCGCGTCTATAAACGGGCCTGGTCGATGGCGGAGACTGTTGATTATGTGCGGCAGCAAAGCGGGTTGCATTTCGACCCGGATGTGGTGAAGGCGTTTGTAAGCGAGCAGGCGGCATTTGCCGAAGTGATGGTTCGGATGGCGGACCGGCGTTAGCTGGTTTGACTTGCGGGAGTGTTGCGTAGCGAAAAGATGGGGGAGTTGCAATGGAACCAATTGTGATGATCGTCGATGATGAACCAATCAACATCAGGGTATTTTCCCGGATGTTGACGGAGCACGGCATTCATTGCATGACGGCTCTCAGCGGCGCGGAATGTTTGCAGAAAATCAGCGAACGCAAACCGGACGTGATTTTGCTTGATGCGATGATGCCGGTGATGAACGGGTTTGAACTGGCCCGGCGGCTCAAGGCGAGTCCGGAAACCGATTTCATTCCGCTGGTGATGGTGACGGCGCTCACCGACCTGGAGGCCCGGATTCGCGCACTGGACGCCGGCGTTGATGATTTTTTGAGTAAGCCGGTCGACTATGCGGAACTGTTGGCGCGAGTCAACGCTTCCTTCAAAGTCAAGCAGTATCATGACGAAATCATGCGCCAGAAACGGGAAAAAGAGGAATTGTTGAACAAGACTCTCAAAGGGACAATCCGTCTGCTGGTGGAAATCCTGGCATTGACCAATCCGGCGG
>CAZOJA010000603.1:0-1730 GCA_964579955.1 uncultured Veillonellaceae bacterium
ATCCCAATCACGTGAACGCCCATGCCGCGAGCGGCACGGGCGAATTCAACCGGCAGCCGGCCAACGCCGGCAATCAATCCAATCTTTTTCATGAGTCACCTCAAATTATAGTTCTGTTGCTTCTTCTTCCCGACGGCTGCGGCAAATTCCCCGATTCACATTGCGCAGGAAACGCATCAGATGTTCTACCGGTTCACTGGAGTTCAGTTCCTGTTCCATCGCCACGATCGCATCAGAAAGCTTCATGCCGGAGCGGAACAAAATCCGATACGCCTTTTTCAGATCACGCCGCGCTTCTTCAGGAATTCCGGCGCGCGCAATACCCACACTATTCAGTCCGCATACTCTGGCCGGCCGACCATCAGCAATCACAAACGGCGGGACATCCTGCACCACTTTGGAAGCGCCGCCGATCATGGCATTGCGCCCGATCTTGACAAACTGGTGCACGCCGGACATGCCGCTGATGATTGCCCGGTCTTCTACGACTACATGCCCGGCCAGTCCGGCATTATTCGACATGATGACGTGGTTGCCGACCTGGCAGTTGTGGGCGATATGGGTCGCCCCCATAATCATGCAGTGCGAACCAACGCGGGTCTCTTCGCCTTCGCCGGTTGCCCGGTGAATGACCGCATATTCGCGGATTGCCGTGTTGTCGCCAATATACAAAAACGATTTTTCATCTTTAAATTTCAAATCCTGCGGCGGCCCGCCCAAGCAGGCGCCATGATAAATCATGCAGTCGCGGCCGATCGTCGTCCAGCCTTCAATAACAACGTGCGCACCAATCTTGGTTCCATCGCCGATGAATACATTTTCGCCAATGACCGAGTAGGGACCTACTTCGACATCGCGTCCCAACCGGGCGCCTGGATATATCACTGCGGTTTCATGAATCTTGCGCAGGGGAACCACTACATTATCAATTTTCACTTGCGTATCAACTCCTCATGGGGTATAGTCCGCCTGACACAGTGATTCCGTGCATCGACTAATCCAGACATAAACCGCGAATATTTGATTTTATCTGGCGAAAACTCTTTTTTTCATCACCGGAAGGCCTATTATTATCGTTTTTTACGTTAAGGCAAACGTCAGTTCTGCTTCGGCAGCCAATTCTCCGTCAACAAACGCCTGCGTCCAGACCTTGCCGATATTGCCGCGGTATTTGATCATTTCGGCCGTCATCCGCAATTGATCGCCAGGCACAACCGGCCGGCGGAACTTAACCCGGTCCATGCCGGCAAAGTAAGGGATCCGGTCTTTGTGTTCATCAGAACACATCACCATCACACCACCGACCTGCCCCATCGCTTCCAGCAGAATGACACCGGGCATCACCGGTCGGCCGGGAAAATGTCCCAGAAAGAAATGTTCGTTAAAAGTGACGCATTTGATTCCCACGGCCCGCTTCATTGGCTCCATTTCTACGATCCGGTCAACGAACAACATCGGATAGCGGTGCGGCAAGATTTTTTGAATTTCGGTCACGTCCAGCAATGACTTCCACTCCTTCTTCTTCTCATTATGAACCAACTGCCACAATTTCGCGGCCAATGCGGTATTCAGCGAATGACCCGACTGCACGGCAGTGATATGTCCGCGCAACGGCTGCCCCAATAGTGCCAGATCGCCCAACACATCGAGAATCTTGTGACGAACCAATTCATCGTCAAACCGCAAGGGATTGAGATGCGTCGTTTCATCATAAACCAGCGTATTTTCCA
>CAZOJA010000604.1:0-1722 GCA_964579955.1 uncultured Veillonellaceae bacterium
TCGCGGCAACTGTCAATCCGGCGCCGATCTTGTCCGCATTCGTCAGTGTGTTTGGCGTGACAATATTGGGCAGCCGTTCATGAAATGGGCCATTGTCCCAGAATCCGTCACTGGCGCAACCAAAACAGGGGGAGCCGGACTGGATGGGATAGGATAGCCCATTCCACCAGCGCAGGTTGCCGCATGAATTATAAGCTTCTGGTCCGCGGCAGCCCATCTTGTAGAGGCACCAACCTGCTTTGGCGCCAGCGTCATCGAATCGCTCAACAAACATACCGGCGTCGAAGAAGGCCCGCCGGTAACATGTGTCATGAATGCGATTACCATAGAACTGTTTGGGGCGTCCTTGGGAATCTAATGGTGGGATTTGGCCGAACAGCGCCAGATGCATGACAACGCCGGTCATAACTTCTGGAATCGGCGGACAGCCCGGCACTTTAATAATTGGTTTGCCGCTAATTACTTTGCTTACGGAAACGGAGCCGGTAGGATTCGGTTTGGCAGCCTGAATGCCGCCCCAGGCGGCGCAGGACCCATATTCGATGATTGCCGCCGCGTGTTTGGCAACTTCCTTGAGTACTTCAACAAATGGTTTGCCGCCGACCATACAGGAAATTCCCTGATCAGCCAGCGGCACACCGCCTTCGACCGCCAGAATAAATTTGCCGTCATATTGTTTGATGACGGTTTCCAGGTGTTTTTCAAATGGTTCGCCAGCAGCTGCGGCTAGCGTGTCCGAATATTCCAGGGAAATCATATTCAGAACCAGATCGGAAGCCAACGGCGACTGGGAGCGGATGAATGCTTCGTCGCAACCGGTGCATTCATGGCCGTGCAGCCAGACGACGACAGGCAGAGGTTGTTTGGTTGCTGCCTCGACGACTTTCTTATAGTCGCTGGTCGGCAACCCCATTGCAGCGGTTAACGCCGTACAGGTTTTTAGAAAGGTGCGTCGACTGAGGCCCCGCTTGGTGAATGAATCCCACAATGTCATGCGCTTTTCCATCATACCCTCCCCTTCGTTTGTTTTTGTATTATCGGGTTCGGCAAAAAATTCTTGGCAAAGAAGGAAAACGTTTAATTATTTTTCAATTCTCTGACAATTATGCGCATTCCTGCTGGTGTTGCCATAATATTTTTTGATTGTATATTATAGATTTGCTAATGTGAGATAATGGCTACAGTGATACGTATATTTTGTCGCGATATAGAGGAGGATTTGAGTTGAGAATCAGAAAATGGACTCTGATGATTTTGGTTGGATTTATAGTAGCCGGGTTATGGTTGACGCCGTTACAACTGGCTAACGCTGCAGTTGCCAGCGATCCACCGAATTTGATACTGCCCGGAATTGGTGGAATCGCTTTGCCGGACTGGCTGGCGGCGACTGCGGCGATAGGATTGGAAAACCAACCCCATGCCGGGCAACAATACGATTTAGCTGGTCTTTCTGGTGATGCGTGGCGTTATGCCCGGGTTGTGGTTTATCGACTGGAACAAAATCTGGGTCCAGCTGCGCTGTTATTTGGTATTGTTGAATCCAGTCCCGCAGCACTTGGTGAATTGGCCCGCCCATTATTGGAAAAAAGCCTGGCGGAAAACGGCGGCAAAATTCTTGAGTGGTCGCCGGCTCGCAAGACCTTGCTTGGAGGTCGTGGCGTGCCGACGATATCCGCCAGATTGACAATGACCGAAAAAGTGCCGTTACCGATGGCGGCTACC
>CAZOJA010000605.1:0-1716 GCA_964579955.1 uncultured Veillonellaceae bacterium
GAGTCCAAGATTTTGTCCGCACCCCCTTTTTTGCATTTTATCATTGGCGTTGACAATAAAGCGGCTTCAGAAACTCTTGGGGCATGCGTCTTCTGAAGTGACGTTGGATACTTACGCTCATCTATTTGACGGAGCCCTGGAGGATGCTGTTGCGAAACTTCAAGGCGTCTTTGTTGAAGTAGCGCAGGAAGATAAAGTTGTCGGATCTTGAAATCGAAACGGATGCATGGCGAGAAGTGTTAATTATCAAGGGTTGTGAGCTCAGGTACTGTATCCTAATTTGTATCCTAACGATTTTCAGAACGTAGTAATACGGCATAATATGGGATGATACGCAATGGAACAAAAAATGCCGAATCTCATATGTTACAAGGCGTTATAAGAAACTGTAAAAAGCTGAAAAGACGCGAAAATACAAGAAAAATGAATTCCCAAGCCGTGGGTCGCGAGTTCGAATCTCGTTGCCCGCTCCAGTAAATTAGAGCCTTCCAGCGATTGCGTTGGAAGGCTTTTTCATGAGTATTGTGCAGGATTCCATGGCTACTACAGAGAAAGAAGGAAATGGGTTTTGCTTTGCAATTATAATGAAGGTGCCGAATGGAGGAGGACAAAAAATGATCGTAAATTATGCTGATGTAACAGCTACCCCGGTGGGCGACAAATGTCTGCGACGGGTTCTGATTCCGGGCCCCGCGATGATGCTGGTCGAGTTTCGGTTTCAAAAAGGCGGAGTCGGTACGCCGCACAAACATGAGGAACATGAACAGGTCGGGTACATTGCCAAGGGAAGCTTTGAAATTACCGTAGACGGGAAAGTGCAGGTGGTGCATGCCGGCGACACCTACTATGCCGCGCGCAATGTTATGCATGGGGTTGTGGCACTGGAAGAAGATTCGGTCATCATTGATACCTTTACGCCGCCACGAGCTGATTTTTTGCCGCAAAAATAAGTAGCTAATCAAACTTGTCACCCTGATTTCAGCGGGAGGTGCAATATGAGAAAAATGTTTGCCTGGTTGCGTGGCGCAAGTTCTGTCCTGATGGTTTTGTTCTGCTTAACAGGATGGTTAACTCTTGCCGTTCCCGCCCCTGTGCACGGGGCAACAACAGCCTCCCATTTAGTAGGATTATATGAAAATGGCACAGATCGTTTTTTGATTCGTGAACGGGCGGGACAGCTAGAACTAATCTTTGATGCAACAGATAAAGCAGAGAATATGTTTGCCCGCTATGCTGCATACCCGTTGGTCAGCAATAGCGGCTCATACCAACTGCTATCGTTTGGTCCCCTGCGCAAGGATAGTGTGGTTGTAATGTTGGAACCGGAGGCAAAAGGGAGAATTGCTGCAGTTAAAATTGGCGGTAAAACATATCAACGATCCTTTTTTGATGCTGAAGAAGGACGAACTTTTCAAATCAAACCATTGCTGCCTGCAGAAGAACTTAGGCAACGAGCATTGTCGGCTACCCCGCCAATTGAACAGGGAGATTTCATTTCCCCAGACCTAGTAGAAGTAGTGTCGCTAGATCCTTCGATCAAGTTGGATATTCGGTACGCGAGCGCGAATAATTTTATGGGAACGCAGTTGTATGAAGAGCCTCGGGCTTTTTTGCAACGCCCGGCTGCCGAAGCTGTTGTGCGAGTGCACACCAGGCTGCAAAAATATGGGTTTGGTTTGATTATCTATGATGCCTATCGCCCATGGTATGTAACAA
>CAZOJA010000606.1:0-1715 GCA_964579955.1 uncultured Veillonellaceae bacterium
ACATGGCATCGATCATTCAAATCTCCGAAGCGGCGTCGCTGGCGCTGCACAGCATGGTAATGCTTGCGGCATCACCGGGACGGTCGCTCACCGTCAAGGAAATCACCGCTCGCACCTTGGTTTCGGAAGCGCACCTGTCCAAAGTCATGCAGCGTCTGGCCAAAGCCGGCCTGGTCAAGTCGACCCGCGGCCCCAAAGGCGGCTTTGTTCTGGGGGACGGCGGACTGTCGATCTCCCTGCTCGCGATTTTCGAGGCGATGGAAGGCCCCGTCGCTGAAGCAGGCTGTTTGCTGCCAACGACCCAATGCCCGTTCCGCGACTGCCTGTTTGGCGGCCTGCTCGGCCGGATGACGGCGGAGTTCAAGGAATATATGAAGACGAAAACACTGGGGGACTTGGTCCCCTGTAAGCAGGAGGTACAAACCGGATGAAACGGAAAATCATCGTCATCGACGAAGAAAAATGCAATGGCTGCGGCCAATGCGTGACCGGCTGCGCCGAAGGCGCGATCCAGCTGGTCGACGGCAAGGCGAAGCTGGTGAGTGAAGTCTATTGCGACGGACTGGGGGCCTGTATCGGCGAATGCCCGGTCGGCGCTCTGACTCTGGAAGAAAAGGAAGCGCCGGAATATGACCAAGCGGCGGTGGACAAGCATTTGGCCACGATCGGCCGTGCGCCGCACGCTGCAGGACATGCCGCGCCGGCAGCACGGACAGCGCCTGCGTTCCAAGGTTGCCCCGGCTCGATGGCCCGCACGCTGCCAAGTGCCGGCCGCAACGCCGCTGCGCCGGCCTGTCCCGGAGCAGCGCCCCTCGCCGCCCCGACCCAGTCGCAGCTCGGCAACTGGCCGCTCCAGCTCTCCCTGATGCCCATCCACGCTCCCTATCTGGAACGGGCTTCATTATTGATGGCCGCCGACTGCACCGCGTTCGCCTATCCCGATTTCCACCGCCATTTCGTCAAAGGCAAGGTCGCCATCATCGGCTGTCCCAAACTGGATGACGCCGCAGCCTATCGCGAAAAGTTGGCCCGGATCATTCAGACCAACCACATTGAATTCATCCATGTCGTTTACATGGAAGTCCCTTGCTGCGGCGGTCTGGTCCGGTTGGTGCAGCAAGCGGTGGCCGACTCCGGTCACAAGGTCCCGGTCAAGCTGACCAAGATCGGCATCGGCGGCGAAATCAAAGACGAATCCGTATTATAAGGAGGCATTCACAATGAAAGAACTGATTAAGAACATCCCGATGTCTGAAGCGGTATCGCTGGCCGGTCTGGTCGAGGTCGCCCCCGGCAAGATCGTCAGCCGCACCTTCGTCCAGCGGCCGGAAATGACGATCACCCTGTTTTCGTTTGCCGCCGGGGAAGGCGTCAGCACTCACTCCGCCCCTGGCGACGCGATGCTGTACGTTCTGGAAGGGCAGGCCAAAGTCACCATCGGCGGCAAACCGATGACCGTCAAGGCTGGCGAGGTCGTGGTGATGCCGGCCAATATCCCGCATGGCGTCGACGCCGAGCAGGACTTCAAGATGCTGCTCACCGTCGTCAATTAAATTGTCATTAGACCAACAAATCATTTGAATGGAGGATGAAACAGTGTTTTGTTATCAATGTGAACAGACCGCCAAAGGAACCGGTTGCGACGCGTTCGGCGTCTGCGGCAAGGACCCGAAAACCGCCGCCCTGCAGGACCTGCTGGTCCATTTGACCAAAGG
>CAZOJA010000607.1:0-1714 GCA_964579955.1 uncultured Veillonellaceae bacterium
CAGTTGCGTCGCGCCGCATCGGAATGGCGATTTCTACCGTCGACAGACGTTCCGGCAAGATCTCAAAATCTTGTGGGTGTTTTGCCAGAATATATTGCAGGGTGTTCCTGTCAAACACGAACGCATCGACCTTGTTGGTACGCAGCGCCAGGGCAGCGTCGGCGGGATAGACCATATCGACAACCTGGCTGGTTTTATATTTGTCGCGGATGACAAAATCGCCGGTGGTGCCGGTAATGACTGCGACCCGCTTGCCGCCAAGATCGGTCAGGTTTTTGATTTGGCCGGTCTGAGCGATCGGTTTGTTAGGCGCAGCAGGCGGGCTGCCATAGAAATAGATTCCGCCGCCGATTCCCAGCGCCAGGGTGAATACGAACAGCAGTTTTACGGTAGTGGAAGGACCGGACCGATTGACGCTGCGTTGCTGCCGGCGCGGATCGGTAAAATGTTCAAACCCGTCCAATAACTGTAATAACAGGGCAGAAATGCCAAAGTAGAGTACTGCCGTCATCAATAGCGGGAAAAACGCGTCAAATGTGCGGCTGCGAATGATGTCACTGGCTTTGGTCAAATCCTGAACGGCGATATAGCCGACAATGGAGGTCATCTTGACCAGGGAAATGACTTCGCCCTTATATACGCTCAGCACACGCCGGATTGCCTGCGGCATGATGATGTAGACAAATGTCTGGATTTTGCTGAAGCCGCCGGCGATGCCTGCTTCGGTCTGACCGCGGTCGATGCTTTCAATCGCGGCGCGGAACATTTCCGATACATAGGCGGCGAAGTTCATGCCGAACGCCAGCACGGCTACCAGAACCGGCGATACATTGGCGTTGCCAAAGACCACGTAATACATGATCATCAAAAGCACCAGCACCGGTACGCCGCGCATCAGCGAAATGTAGCTGCGGGCAAAAGCCTGAAACAACTTGCGATGCGACATTCGCATGAAGCAGATGAAGGCGCCCAGCAGCGTGCCAAACACGACGGCGAAAAATGAAATGACCACGGTGGTTTTTAGTCCGTCAAGGATCAGCAGATAACGGTTTTCGTGGATAATGTTGCTGTAGAATCCATCGGCGACACTTTGGATCAAGCCGCCGGAACGCACAACCTGCGGCTCGGACCCGGCCAGATGGGCGATGTTCTTTTTCAGCGCCATGACTGCTGTTTTGTCTTCCATGTAGGGGTCGCTGAAATCGACCTGCTTTTGTCGTTCGGCGTTGATTGCGATACAGTCGGCGATCATGTCGACCTTGCCGGTCGCCAGCGAAGCAATCAGCGCGGTGAAATCGAGCGGGATGATTTCCAGATTGATGTTTTCCCGCTGGGCAAAGGTTTGGATCAGCTCGATGTCAAAGCCGACATACTCGCCATCCACATAACCGGAACTGGGTAGATCGCCGGTAGCTACACCGAGCACGACTTTTTTGCCGGCGGGATTCGGCGTGAATTTTGGCATTTTAATCGTTTCAATGTCGTTGTCAAACCATTTTTGATACATGGCCAGCAGCGAACCGTCCGCTTTACTGGCCTGCAGAAAAACATTGAAGCGGTTCCGCAGCTCAGGGTTGTTTTTGCTGAACCCGACGCCGATCGGGAAAGTGAGGATCTCATCAGTCAGAATGCCGACTTCGGGGCTGGTTTTCAGCATGTTTTTCGCGGCGGCAAAGTTGGTGATCGCCACGTCGACCTTGTCGCTTTTTAGCGC
>CAZOJA010000608.1:0-1712 GCA_964579955.1 uncultured Veillonellaceae bacterium
TGCGGGAGCTGCTCAAGTCGCTGGATTGAGGTGAAAAATGGCCAAGGTGTTGCTAATCGAAGATTTTAACGGCATAGCGCCGATTCCCGCTGACGCCGTGATTATTGACGACGTTAGTGGATATGTCCGGGGTTATATCTGCTTGGTTCGTGCATTGCACCTGAAATCCTCCTGCACTTTGATCGTTCGGAATCAGGCTGTATGGCACTGGCTTAAGCAGGCTGGAAACAAATATGGGCCCGAAAAGATTTGCTGGGAGAGTCATTCCTATAGGTTCGCTCTTGCAAAACAATGGGAGATGGTTATTCCAGAATGGGTTACAAATCTAGATATACAACAAGCCGGACTTGTGGAGATTCAGGCTGTGCAACCTGGTGGTCAGTCCTTTGAAGATACGGTGCTGGCCGCTAGTTTTTCGCCCTTGTTTCAGTCAAGCGACTTTCCGAAGAAACACCTGGGGGAATTGCTGGAAGTTCGGCTTCGCCAGTGGGCGGACTTAACAAGCAAACCGCTATTAATGCGGATCGTCCAGCAGAAAATGGAAACATGGAAGCGGAAACTCAGTGCAAAAGGCGAAGCGGCTTGGGTGCATATTGTTGAAATGCTGGAAGAGGCGCCCGAAACATTGCTCAATAATTTGTCGAATTATCGCGTTTTGCGCGGCTACCCGGATGAATTTGGCAATCGTGTGTTGGGCGAAAATTGGCCCGTCTTGCGCTCGGCCAGTCCAGACGTGTCAGAAATACCGGTCAGGGAAGCTGCGATGGCCGACGCGAAAGCGCAGCTTTCCATTTTCTATCATTCCCTGGAGCAAGTTGATGATGGTCCTTGGAATGCGGCGAAGGCGCTGGAACTATTGTCGCGATTGAGTGGCGTATTGGTGTTTGAATTTGAGCGATTCCAACGAATTCTTGAGAAAAAGGAATTGCCGTTATCCAAAGCATTGGTCCAGCAGATTCGTCAGCGGTTTCAACCGATTCGGGCCCGATTATCGCGTGAGTTGTTCCTGCTTGACTATCAGATTGAGCCAATTTATCCGCAAGCTCCGGAATCAAAATGGGCGGCTGACCAGTGGCTTGAATGGGCAGTCGGCCAATATCTGCCGTATCGGTTCTGGTTGGAAGAAACAGACCGACTTGATCCTAAGATGAACGAATACGAAGGAATGTACGAGCAGTGGCTGATGGAGAATTATCTGGAGATTCGCAGCAACTATCCCCGGATAGTTTACCGGCTGTTGTTTAATGTCGCAGCCAATATTTCCAAAGAGTCTGTGGCTGTTTTTATCATCATCGACAATTTCAATTACAAATATGCAAAGGTATTGCAGGAACTGCTGGCAGAAAAGAGTTTTTTTCCGAATGAAATGACGCAACCATATTTCAGCATGCTGCCTTCGGAAACTGCCGTCAGTAAAAAGTGTCTGATGGCTGGCGAGCCTGAACCAGTCGATATTCCAACAGGCGGCTATGACCAGTTGATTGTAAAAGCGTGGAAAGATCATTTTTCAAATATCCCCATGAAGTATCTGGCTTCGGTTTCTGAACTGTCTAAACTGGAAAAACTGAGCGACTCAGTTTATTTTCTTAACTACCTGCCGATAGATACTACTTATCATAGCGACGAAACGGAAATCGGAATGCCGCATAGGGACAGTATCAAGGCCAAACTGGAAGCACTGGTGACGCAAATCAACGAGTTTTGCCATAAGC
>CAZOJA010000609.1:0-1710 GCA_964579955.1 uncultured Veillonellaceae bacterium
GCGGCAGTTTCGCCGCAAAATCGGCATGATATTCCAAAACTTCGCACTGCTCAACCGCAAGACGGTTCTCGATAATGTCATGTTGCCGATGGAATGCTGGCACTATCCACAGGCAGAGAAGCGCAGGAAGGCCGAAGAACTGCTGGCGCTGGTCGGATTGGCCGATAAACTCGGTTCGCTGCCGCATGAGTTGTCGGGCGGGCAAAAGCAGCGCGTGGCGATTGCCAGGGCTTTGACGCTGGATCCTGACATCCTGCTGTGCGATGAGGCTACCTCGGCGCTGGACCCGGCAATCACCCAATCGATTCTGGAACTGCTGCGGGATGTCAACCGGCAGCTGGGGATCACGATCCTGATGGTGACGCATGACATGGCTGTGATCAAAACGATCTGCAAACGAATGGCGATTATTACCGGCAACCGGATTGCAACCACCGGCAGGGTGAGTGATGTGTTTCTGGCAGAGCCGGCGGAATTGCGCGAACTGGTTGGCCGCAAAGAAATCCATGCGCCGGCGGGACGTTCGCTGCTAAGAGTGGCCCTGCGGGAGTCGGTCGGCGGTCCGGCAGCGTTATATGAGTTGTTTGCTTTTTTGCAGGGTGACTTCTCCATCGTATCCGCGGATATTGAACAGTTTGAAGATGAAAGCTACGGACTGCTGTATCTGCACGTGGCGGCGGAACAATTGGAACAAACCATGCGGTGCTGTAACCAACATGGTATTGAGTGTTCGGCGTATTCGCCGCAATCATCGGCAAGGGGGAATGGCTGATGTTTTTTAATTTTGCCAATACCCGGTTGCTTGAATATCTGCCGGAAATCATTCTGCCTGCCATTGGTTCTACACTGGTCATGCTGTTTTTTTCGATGGTGCTCGGTTTTGTAATCGGTACAGTGGTCGCGGTTGTTTTGGTGACGACATCGCCGTTTGGCCTGAAGCCAAACAGCAAGATTTACAAGACCGTCGGCTTTGCGGTAAATATGATCCGTTCATTTCCGGTGATTATCCTGATCGTTGCCATATCGCCGGTGACCCGGGCGCTGGTAGGCACCTCGATCGGCGAGAAGGCGGCGATCGTGCCGCTGACGCTGGCGGCGTTTCCGGTAATTGCCCGCTATATAGAAGCGAGCTTGCTGGAAGTGGACCGCAATGTCATTCTGGCGGCGCGTTCTTTTGGCGCCAGCAACAGTCAGATCATGTTCAAGGTGCTGTTTACCGAGGCTTTGCCTTCAATTGTTTCCGGCCTGACGACCACGACCATCCTGTTTTTGGCCAGCACCACCCTGGCCGGCGCCGTGGGGGCCGGCGGGTTGGGGGCGGTGGCGCTCACATTCGGCTATCAAAGGTTTGATGACGTGATGATGTATGCGATCGTCATTATCTTATTTGTGATGGTATTAGCGATCCAAGGCATTGGGGAACTGATATATAAAAAGGTGAAAGAGTAAAGGGGATGTCAAACGTGAACGGAAAAAAATGGAGTATTGCAGTCTGCCTGTGCCTGAGTTTGCTTGTTGCAGCGGGATGCGGCGGCAGCACGGCTGGCAAGGAGAACAAAAACGCCGCAGCAGGTACGACTAAAAAGACCGAAATTACGATTGCCTGTGCCGAGACGACGCAGGCCCTCGTGGCGGCAGTAGTGCCGCTTATGGCGGAAAAAGGCTACAAGGTCACCTATAAAGTTTTTGACAACAACAAGAACACGCTGG
>CAZOJA010000610.1:0-1706 GCA_964579955.1 uncultured Veillonellaceae bacterium
TTTGCCGCCAGTTTCTGCGCTTTTTTCTCGACCTGTTCGGCCATCGTCTTGCGATAGGCGCGGAATTTGCGCTGCAAGCTTGGCGATGAAGTCGCCAGGATCTGCGCCGCAAACAAACCAGCATTCTTGGCGCCGTTGATCGCCATGCAGGCGACCGGAATTCCCGCCGGCATCTGAACTATACTGAGCAGAGCATCCATGCCGCCCAGCGATGTGCTGTTCACCGGAACGCCGATAATCGGCACTGTCGTATAGGCTGCCACCACGCCCGGCAAGTGCGCCGCCGCGCCAGCCGCTGCAATAATTACGCCCACTCCGCGCCCTGCCGCCCCTTCGGCAAATTCATGCACCTTATCCGGTGTTCGGTGGGCCGAGGCCACAACCACTTCGGTTTCAATCCCAAACTCCTTCAGAACCTCAACTGCCGGTGCCATGACATCCCAATCGGAATCACTGCCCATAATAACGGCAACTTTCACAACCGACCCTCCTTCAACGAATTTTTTAGATAAAAAAACGGGCGGGGAGCTTCGCATAATAGAATCAGCGAAACCTCCCCGCCCGGGCTTTTGTCCCCTCGGTGTAGCGCGTAAGCGCCTGCGCCACTTGGTCGCAGCCACACCAACATCACCCGTTCAAACCTGAACGGCACGGGCAACGTCGGCCGTGCGGAACCCTAGGCACACTTTCGCACGTAAGACTTTTGAGACAGCTCAAAAATATACGGCGGATATATACTTCACCACCATTGTATCAGTGAGCTGAAAACCATGTCAACCCGAAATATGAACTTTAATTAAATTTTAACAATAAACGTTCGGTAATTTATTCCCACTCGATCGTCGAAGGCGGTTTGGATGTCACATCATAGACGATACGATTGACTCCTTTGACCTCATTGACAATCCGGCGCGACATCTTGTCCAATACCTCGTACGGCATACGCGACCAATCAGCCGTCATGCCGTCTTCACTTTCCACCGCCCGGATGCCGATCGTGTAGGCATAAGTCCGTTCATCGCCCATGACGCCGACACTCTTGATCGCCGGCAGGACTGCAAATGATTGCCAGATCTTGCGATGCAGGCCGGCATTGCGAATTTCCTCCCGCACGATTGCGTCAGCTTCCCGCAGAATATTCAACCGATCTTCGGTAATTTCGCCGATGATGCGAATCGCCAGGCCTGGACCGGGGAATGGCTGGCGCTGAACGATTTCTTCCGACAGGCCCAGTTCGGCGCCCAATACACGGACTTCATCCTTAAACAACTCACGGAGCGGTTCGACCAGGGCAAACTTCATATCCTCCGGCAAACCGCCGACATTGTGGTGACTCTTGATCACCGCTGCCGTCGAAGTACCGCTTTCGATCACATCCGGATACAAGGTTCCCTGCACCAGAAAGTCGGAAGCGCCGATTTTTTCCGCTTCGCTTTCAAATACCCGGATAAATTCTTCGCCAATTATTTTTCGTTTGCTTTCCGGGTCAGTCACGCCGGCGACCCGGTTCATAAACCGCTGTGACGCATCAACGTGCACCAGGTTGATATGGAACTCGTCACGGAAGGTGTGTACCACTTGCTTGGCTTCATCCTTACGCATGAAGCCGTGATCAACGAACACGCAGGTCAGTTGATCGCCAACCGCCCTGTGGACCAGGACCGCCGCCACCGAAGAATCGACGCCGCCGGACAGGCCGCACAACA
>CAZOJA010000611.1:0-1705 GCA_964579955.1 uncultured Veillonellaceae bacterium
GTTACCCTAAGCCAGCAGGTCACCCCACTGACTCGGCTTCAGAACCGGACTTGACAGTTTCCCGTCATCCGGCTCCTCAGAAATCTGGCCGTCAGGTACCCGTCTTAGTGGCAATACTCGTGGGTTAATTGCACCGTTTGTTTTCCGGACTCAAGTTGGTACCGGCGTTTGTGCAATGAATCCCCATCTTTAAAATACAGTCCGCATTTTGCGCATTTTCCTTTTTGACTCTTAAGGAGTAGAGCGATTCTTTGGTTTAGCTCCGGATGTCTTCCCATTCGAATGGCCCAATATAACCAGTTTCCATCAAAAGGAGTTTTTGTTCCGGCTACCTTGACATGCCGTTGAATAGGAATTTGCTTGTGGTGTTGCAGAAGCAATCCGGACTCTGACCGAAAATGCCATTTCTCATTGGTAGGTCGCCAATAGCGCTTGATGATCCACGCAACGCTTTTGTCGTGGTGACGTCGTTTGGCCCAAGACAACAGCATCGAATGCATGATATTGTCGAGCTTTTTGAACGTGGCGCTGGAGCACACGGTTGAATAATAATTGCTCCAGCCCCTAATAATCCGGTTTAGATCTCTGATGAGAGCTTCCGCATTACTCCCCTTATGGTATCTGTGTGTTTCACGCAAGCGTTTCACATGCCGAGCTACGCTTTCACGACTTGGCGTGATCAGCGTTTTATGACCCAGAGGCTTCCCTTCGTTATCCCGTGCTGAGCTGTATTGGCCTGCCGGATATTGGCGAATGTTGAACCCCAGGAAGTTGAAACCGGGTGGATGCTCGCTCTTCTTCAAGGTATGAGTGATGTGCGTCTTTTCCGGCTTCAGTTCCAGCCCCAGCTTTGACAACCACTGTGCAGCGACTTCCCGGCACTTTTCAATCGTTTTTGGGTCCCGATGCAGAACCACAAAATCGTCAGCATAACGGACAACCTTGGGCCTCCAGAGCGTTCTTTTCCCATCCACGGTGGGCATTGCCGGAAAGGCTTTAATAATGGCTGTTTCCAAGCCATGCAGTGCAATGTTTGCCAATAACGGAGAAATGACCCCACCCTGCGGTGTTCCGGTTGTAGTCGGAGTCATGACTCTGTTTTCGAGTACCCCGGCTCGCAGCCATCCCCTAATGATACGACGCAGGGATGGAAACGTGCCCAGTTTTACCAGGAGTGCATCGTGGTCGATTCGGTCGAAACATTTGGCAATGTCTGCATCCAGCACGAATTTCGATTTCATGGCGATGCTTGTGAAGATGGCTTCCACCGCGTCGTGGCACCCTCTACCGGGCCGAAACCCGTAACTGTTGGGCTCGAATTTTGCTTCCCATTCAGGTTCCATCGCCAATTTGACCCAGGCTTGCAGTGCACGATCCCACATGGTTGGTATCCCCAAGGGACGTTTATCTTTGGAATTGTTCTTGGGAATCCAGACCCGACGAAGCGGAGACGGTTTCCTGCCAAAATGAAGGCAGTTTGCCATCTCCTTCCGTTCATGAGGCCGCAACCGTGCCTGTTGATCAACCCCGGGTGTGTTTTTCCCGCCGTTGTCCTGGGTCACCCGCCTTGTTGCCAATAATCGGGCGCTTTGCGAAGATAACAAGAGTCGTTGGAGTTTGTGGACTGTGTTTGTATCGCCACGTAGCGAGGCTTGGTAAATCCGTTTTTGGAGCTTGAAAACATTCCTTTGTAGCTTTGGCCATG